>JAKVCF010000020.1 GCA_022447335.1 Planctomycetota bacterium
CGCTCCTTCAAGAAGTCCGCTCGGACCTGCACATCGGGAGTGAGCCCCAGGTCTTCGTGTTGAATCAGCCAGGACTTTGCCGCGACGATCCCGTCCTCGTGGAAGATTGGATCCCAACAGTACCACTCAATCAGCGCCGCTTCGCCATACGAGTCATTCGGCATGTCCGCAAGCCGCGCCTCAATGCCCGCACGCGCCTCCGCAGCTGCGCCTGCCTCCAGATACAAGTTGATCGATGCGACATCCCGCAGATCATGATCTGCATTCCTAACTGCAACATCATGTGCCAAGACAGCTCTCGCATTGGGAATGCTCTGCTGAATTGCAGGCCACATCACTTGCGCCCCACCCACCAGATTCTAGCCTGCTCTAAGGCAAGCGGATTGCGATCATCCGTCAGGCGAAATGGCGCTTCTTCGGGAAGGCCTTCCAGGGTCTGGCCCGCAAGCAGAGCTCCGCCCAAACTCGCCGGGCCATCGAGCAACAACAAAACTTCACTGGGATCCGGCAAAGCAAGCGCTTTGCGAGCGAAAAGAACATGATTACGGCTGCGCGCCACACGATGCACGCGCATTGAACCCCCAAAGGAAGTGCCAACCGAAGCGCGTAAAGCATCGACAAAGCCGACATGACTTCCCGGATCTTCGCTAGTACCCAGGTTAATAGCCAACACTCCCCCATCGCGCAGCTTGGCATGCACCTCAGCAAAAAACTCCTCGGTCGCTAAGTGCAAGGGAATCTCGAACTGGTTGGCGTAAGCGTCGAGCAGTACGCAGTCAATTTCTCCTGGGCAAGCGCGCAACCAGGCACGCGCGTCGCCGCCAGAGATGCGGCGCAGGCGCGCCTCATCTTCAGCGGCAAGTGGCATCCACTTCCGACAAAGCTCAATCAAAGCCGAGTCGATCTCGACCCCAGTCGCCTGCCAAGCCCGATCACCAAAGCCGGCTGCAAGCGGCCTCAGCGCTGTACCAGCGGCAAGGCCCAGTATCCAGACCTGCGCAGCTTCCACTCCCTCGGCTATATCAGTGCGTGCATAGATCGGGGCTAAAGCGAAGAGATCGTAGTAGCCGCCTGGGAAGAAACGATGATCTGGAAACCAGATTGACTGATAGGAGTCGAGCCCCTCGTTCATCTGAAGCCAACGCTGGCCATCCTCCCATTCGAGGATACGAAGACGCTGAATAGCAGTCTCTTGCACCGCGAGCACCTCCGCCCCCTGCGGCAGATGCGCCTCGTAGGCAGGGTCTGACCCCAAGGCAGGCACCAACAGCACGGCCACAGTAGCGATGACGGCACTTCCAGCACTACGCAGCTTGGAGCGCAAAAGCAGCAGGCCTACCGCCAACAGCAGCAAGGCCGTGGCCACCAAAGTTGGCCGCGTGCCTAAGACCGGAATTGCGACTAAGCTGGATCCGAAAACCCCCATCAAAGAACCCACGGTGCCTGCAGCACCAATCTCACCAGCAGCCTGCCCTGCACTCTCGTAGCCACGCTCACTTACTCGTGCCTCCACAAGCAGCGGTGAGACCATTGCCATCAGGAAGACGGGTGGAGCGAAAAGAATCATCGCGCTACCCAGCGAACCGCCCAGAAAAATGCGCGCAGCCTCATCGAGGCTGAGACTGCTCGGCAACAGCCACTGAGCAATCAAGGGCAAAGCCGGAATCGCGAGAGCAACGAGCACGCCGCTCACCAGCAACGCCGCTCCGGCGACGCGCAGTGGATGTTCAGCGCGTTTGGCGACTCGGCCCCCCCACCATCCGCCGACTGCCATCGCCAAAAGCACGACCCCAATCTGATTGCTCCAGACTAGAGCCGAAGTGCCGAACCATGGGGCGAGCCAATGCACCCCGAGAATCTCGAGAGTGAGGACGGCAAACCCCGAGAGCGCTGCAGCGAACAAGGTCATCACGACGCGCTCAAGAAAAGCCTACTCCTTAGCGGGAATGTCGATACCGCTGTACTTCGCCGGAAAGATCGCACCAGTGTCCAGCAGCATGACTTGGTAGTTCTGAAACAAGGTCATGAATCCGGCAATGGTAGTAATCTCCAGCTCCTGACCATTGCGCACAATAGTTATAGGCTTACTCAAGTCAACGATCTGGTCATTGAGGTACAGATCGATCTGATAAACGTTTTCAGCGTCAATCTCGATGCGATTTGAGGCGCGATCTGCCTTAACCGCAAGCTTAGCTGGCTTACCTTCCAGGGTTGGGTCGAAGTTGGTGGCCTGTATCCAGAAGATGCGACCAAACTGACGCTCTGTCAGCTCAACTTCAAACTCAGTCGGATACGGGTTACGCACCGGTGCATCGGCCAGCCAGGCCCATGCGGCGTCGACACTGTCGACATGGTTCATCGAAAACAGCGAAACGTTGCCCTCCGGTGGCTCTCCCGGGTCGCCAGCCACTACGCAGCCGGCAATCATATGTGGAGCTAGTGCGCAGAGCTGCGCTGCAATTCCCGCATGCGCGCTGTCAGCCACCACGTAAACACGATTGCGGTCAATTCGCAAAGTGCGGCTCAGCCAAGCTAGCCCGATAAAGAAGCTGCGACGCACTCCGCTCAGCAATTCTTCACCCTCAGCATTCGGGACTTCAACCGCCACGACCGCGTGGCTGGCCTGCACCTCGGCAGGAATCGCAGCAAGGATGTCATCATCCAGCGGACCATCGCGGAACCACAGCACCAATGGCGTGCCGCCATCCTTAGGTTTGTAATCAGCTGGTACCCAATAAGCGAGCGAAACGCCAAAGGGAGTGTCATCCGTAGCCAGCTTCCCAGCCTTGGCCTTCGGGTACTTGCCACCACGCTCGGCCAAAGCATTGCCCCATGCCTCGAGGTAACGATAAATCTCGGGGCCCGGGTACTTCTTCGACAAGCCATCGATGGCCTTCTGAACATCATCCCGCGCTTCTAGGCGATCTTTGGCGTCGTTCTCGTGGTCGGCATTCACCCAAGCGCCGACGCTCTTGCCAATCTTTTTGGCGTCGGAGGACCTCATCTCGGGCACCTGACCAAAGACCGGGGCAGCAAGAAGCACAGCAGCAAACAAAGAGAGGATGCGAGTCATGACGACTTTTTCAGCTTCGCGGCGGGCGCGGCGGGCGGCGAGCACGGCAAGGGCGAGGTGACGGGCGCTGCCGTCGAGCTGAACCGAATCGGGAGGTGACAAGTCCAGCCAAAGTAAATTCTCGTGCAGTCTGAGATCACTTGGGAAGCGCACAAGCGCCTGCTTGAGGAGTTCGCGTGTGAGATCCAAGTCACCGTCCCCCCACGCTGCGAGGCAGCGCTCCAAGGTCAGCTCAGGCCCCTCCCCCACCTGTAGCGGCAACCTCGGCAATGAGTGGCGGCGCTGGTAGAGAAAAAGGTTGGCACGATCCGGGTCGCTGCCCGATGCAGCAAGCGTTTCCCAGCCGCACAGAATCAGTGGACTGTCTACCTGCTCCAACGCAATTAGATGTTCCCAAATGGAAACACGCCAACCCTGATCCCCTGGCTGCGGATTCGTAAGCAACGTATCGAGACTAGCCAGAGACAGGCTTTTCGGCTCCTGCAGGGGCGCAAGCAATGCGCTCCCCCAGAGAGGGACGAAGACTAGGAAGCCCAGCACACCCCGGGCTCTTCAACGACCGTGCCAAGCAAGAAAGGCTCTTCACCGGAATCGCGCAAGCCCGCTTCGATCGCACCAGCTTCAGCCGCATCAACCACAAAGACGAATCCAACGCCCATATTGAAGGCGCGCCACGCTTCGTTCGTCTCGACGCCACCAACAGAGACCAACTGATCGAACACGTTCTGCGTCGGAACCGCAGAACGATCCACGCGGGCCCCCCTACCCCCAAGCACACGCGGCAGGTTATCTGGAACACCACCACCAGTGATATGCGCCATTGCGTGTAAAGCGGGGTTCTGCAACAAGGGACGCGAGGCCTCGAGGTAACAGCGGTGACTCTGCAGCAGCACGTCGGCGCAGGAGGCACCGCCTGCCCCCGGAAAAGGATCGTTGTAATCTCTCACCCCAAAACGCTCTTCGACAATGCGACGCGCCAACGAGTAACCGTTGGTGTGCAACCCATCTGAAGGCAGGCCAATCAGCACATCGCCAATCTGCACACGCGAACCATCTAACAGATGCTCGCGCTCGACTACGCCGACTAGGGTGCCGACTAAATCAAATTCCCCTTCCGGATAGACACCCGGCATTTCGGCGGTCTCACCGCCAAGTAGAGCGACGCCGTGATCGGAGCAGGACTCAGCCACACCCTGAATCGCCTCCGCCACCATGCTCGGGTCAAGCTTACCTACCCCGATGTAGTCGAGAAAAAACAGCGGTTCGGCGCCCTGCACCAACGCATCATTGATGCAATGCTGCACGAGGCAGCGGCCGACCGTATTGAAGCGGCCTATCGAGGCCGCAATGCGGATCTTGGTACCGACCCCGTCTGCGGTCGCCACTAGCACGGGCTCCTTGCCCAAGCCATCCGCGCGGAACAAGCCACCAAAAGAACCAACATCAGCCAGCACGCGCGGACCAAAAGTCTTACGAATCGACGCTTTTGCTCCGGACAGCGCGGCCTCAGCCGCGTCGATGTCGACGCCGGCGTCACGGTAGGTCAGTCCGCCGGGCACTTGGCCCTCGGGGGAGACAGAATCGGCCATGGAAAGCATTCTAGATCGGCGCACGCCTTTTCCGACCGTGCCCGCTCGCCTATCTTGGAGAAAGGCATGTCTGCGACTCGCCGCCTCGTCATTCTCGGAGCCACCGGTACGGTCGGGATCCAGACTCTCCGCATCCTTGAGCAGACTGATTCGCCTCTCCAGATCGTCGCCCTTTCTGCCCATGACCGCGGCGAGGAGCTGATCTCGCTCTCCCAACCACTGAAAGGTGCGCATACCTTTCTAACCTCCGACCCTGAGCAGAACGCTAGGTTACTCGCCTTCCTGCGTAGCGGTGATTACGAGGTCTGTTTAAATGCTGTCGTTGGCGCAGCAGGTCTGCCATACAGCGAAGCGGTTCTGACAGCTGGCCGCGACCTAGCATTGGCCAACAAAGAGTCCCTAGTGCTCGCTGGTGAACTACTCACTCGCCTAGCACGCGCCACCGGCGCCGAAATCTTGCCTGTTGATTCCGAGCACGCAGCAATTCATCAATGCTTGCTGGGCGCAGACCCCACGGCCGTACGTCGGCTGTACCTGACCGCATCCGGCGGTGCGCTCCGCGATCTGCCACTGAACCAGCTCGCTGAGGTAATGCCCGAGCGAGCCCTTGACCATCCCAACTGGGACATGGGCCCGCGCATTACAGTCGACTCCGCAACCATGATGAACAAGGCGCTCGAAGTCATCGAAGCCTGCCACCTCTTTCACATGCCGGCCGAACAGGTCAGCGTACTAGTCCATCGGCAGTCGGTCATCCACTCGATGGTCGAATTCGTAGACGGATCGATGTTGGCGCAGATGGGCCCACCCGATATGGCATTCCCTATCCTATACGCGCTGCACTATCCGGAACGCCGGCCCGCACCACTGCAGGGTTTTGATCCGCAACTCTTCGCATCGCTAACTTTGACCGAACCTGACCCACAACGCTATCCCGCACTGGCGCTCGGTTTTGATGCGGCGCGACGGGGCGGAGTCGCGGGTGCAGTCCTAAATGCTGCCGACGAAGTAGCGGTGGCGGCTTTTCTCGAGGGCGATTTACGCTTCCCCGAAATCACCGACCTTTGCGCGTCAGTACTGCGTTCGATTCCGGAGAACATGCCAGCGGACACGATGGACGACATTCTGGCCGCTGACTTCTGGGCGCGCGAACAAGCGCACGAAGCGTTGTCCGCCCTACAAGCCTGACATGCTCGCCATACTCCTGACGATTCTCGGCATCGGCTTCCTGCTCTTCATTCACGAGCTGGGCCACTTCCTCGCCGCGCGAGCAGCAGGCGTGCGGGTCGAAGTCTTTGCACTTGGCATGGGCCCACGCCTCTTCGGCTTCCGCCGTGGCGATACTGACTACCGAATATCGGCGCTGCCAATTGGTGGCTACGTGCAAATGGCCGGAGAAAGCTCGGTCGATCGAAAAGCGCCCGACGGCCTGCTCTCGAAGAGTGTCGCAGCACGCTTCTTCATCTTCTCAGGCGGGATCATCATGAATTTCCTATTCGCGCTGATCATGGTGCCGCTCCTATTCCGCATCGGCGTGCCCATGCAAGCGCCGCAAGCGGGTTCAGTTTTTCCGGGATCGGCTGCATGGCATGTTGGCATCAAGCCTGGCGACCGCTTTACCAATATTGACGACGACCGCATCCACTCCTTTGCGGACTTCGCATCGACAGTTGCCCTGTCTGACATCGATCAACCGATGCGCATCAAGTTCGAAAGCACCGACCATGAGAACGGCACAGTGCAAGTCGCAGCTCGCCCGGCAGAATCAACAGGACTACCCGAGCTAGGCGTCGGGCCGATGCCAGATTTTGCAGTCGAGCCGAACTCCCCCGCTACGACCGCAGGCCTCATTCCAACTGATAAGGTGATCGGATTTGGTGGCGTGCGCATGGACCAGTTCCCTGGTGTCGCACAAGCCTATCTATCCGAAATCATGCTGTCGGGTGCAACGCTGCAAATCGACATCGAACGTGATGGCGTCGTGAGCCCCATTCTGGTCGCACCAGAAATCGAAACACTTGACCAGAAACAGCTAGGCGTGTTTGAAGCCTACGGCAAGGTACTCGCTCTTCGCGAGGGCCATGGGACCGCGCTTCAGCAAGACGACTTCTTGCTACGCGTCGGCAAGCAACCTGTACGCGCAGTGCAAACGGTGCAGGCAGCCGCGTTCGAAGCTAAAGGGCTGCCATCATTGACGGTGCTACGCGCGGGAGAATCGGCGCCGATTATCCTGCCTGCCCAACCCGAAATTGATTCTGCGCACTTCGCCGCACATGTACATCTCGGGCCAGACCCTGAAGAAGTCCGCGTCGTGGTTCGCCCCGAGGGCCCTGCCGCTGCAGCTGGCATGCGAAACGGTGACCGCCTCCTACGCATTGGCAACGAAGATTTAGTCGGCTTCCAAAATCTGCGCAATGCTCTCAAAGCCGCAAACGGCGCCCCATTCGCACTCCAAGTCGTGCGTGAAACTGGCGAGATCGCCGATCTTGAAGTGCAGGCGCACACGGCCACGGTGCCTCGCTATGGCATCGCCGCTGATGTACTGCGGGAGACAGTGCGAGAAACACATCTAGTCGCGGCAATCGGCACTGGCCTAACCCAAGCCCGCACGATGGTCCGCCAAGTCTTCTTATCCCTCCATCGCATCGTGACCGGCGCGATCCCTGCTACCAACCTCGGTGGAATTATCACCATTTCGCGCACGGGCCATCACTTCGCTACCAATGGCCTAATCCCCTTCCTGTTCTTTCTATGCATGATCTCTGTGCATTTAGGAGTTTTGAATCTACTGCCAATCCCGGCACTAGACGGAGGTCATCTTTTTTTTCTATTGATTGAGGCTGTGCGTGGTCGACCGGTCAGCCAGCAGGTCATGCTGTGGTTCAACTTCAGTGGATTCGTGCTTTTAATGGGGCTAGTAATCTTCGTCACAATATTAGACATTGGTCGATTAGTACCCTGATCAATGATGGCCTGGTTGCAGCTCTTTCGAATCGCCCTCGCCCCAAGCGTAATCTGGGACGGCATCGCCGGTACGCTCATCGCCTTCGCCCTGTACTCCTCGCACGGAGGTAACGTCGAAGCTGGAATCGATCTCGGCCGCCTTTGTGCCACAATCACAGCAATGCTCTGTATCTTCCACGCCGGGATGGCCTGGAATGATTGGCGCGACATTGCAATCGACCGCGCCGCCGGTCGCAAGCGCCCACTGGTCGATGGCCGCATCGCACCCTCAATAGGTTTCCTCGCCGGCGCGATCCTGTTCGGCGCCGCACTGGGAATCACCGCGATTTGGCTACCTGAGCATCTCTCTGTCGTAACCACCCTATGCGCACTGGTCGCGATCTACGACATGAGCGGCAAGGCGCTGCGAGTAGTAGCTGGCCCGATACTACTTGCAGTCTGCCGAATGCTGAGCTTGAGCCTTGGCATGCTCGTCGTATTAACTCCGCTCGACATCTTACGCACCAATGCGCACTGGGCTCTGCTTAGCTACGGCATGTATCTGCTCTTTCTCGCACGCCTTGCATCGCACGAAGAAGAAGGACTACCTGGTCATCGGGGAGTAATACCTGTCGCCGCCTGCACCTTTGCGCCCGCCGTGATGACTTCTGCCGCTGAGTCCTGGATTCCCTTCCTGCTTGGTTGGATAATTTTCTCCGCGTGGATGCTACGTCCGGCGTTGCGCGACCGCCACATGGAGTGGTCTCCAGCCCGCGTGCAACAAGAGGTTCGCCGTTGCCTGATGGGTATGCCCATGATTCCAGCGTTATCGCTACTCAGCAGTCCAGCGCCTACTTGGTGGGCTGTGGGAGGACTGGCAGCAACCTTGAGCGTGTCGCGCATGCTCATGAGCAGCTTCCCGCCGGAATAATGCCTAAAAGTACTCGTGCAGCATCTCTTCGATGAAACGTCGCACCACGTCACGCTCAGCGGCCCCACGAGCCTGCATCAGCATCGGATAGGAGTCTTCCCCGTATGCCTTTGGTAAGCCAGCCAGGGCGTGCGCACGTGCGAAGTCAAAGGAGCTCGGATTAGTCGCCAAGCTGACCAGGAACTCACGCACGCGGGGAATTTCAGGGAAGCGCAGGAAAGCGTTAAGCACTCGCTCAGTCGCATCAGGCCCGGGCTGAGCTTCCCAGATTTGGAATAAAGCATCGATTGCAATCTCACCAGAATTACCGATTGAAGTAATCGAGTAGAGACGCACGTCTGGATTGGCCTCTTCATCCATGACAACGTCGAGCAGGAACTGTATCGAGGTATCGTCGGCATGCGC
Source organism: Planctomycetota bacterium (assembly GCA_022447335.1). Classification (GTDB taxonomy): domain Bacteria; phylum Planctomycetota; class UBA1135; order UBA1135; family UBA1135. The sequence continues at coordinate 8,942 of JAKVCF010000020.1, forward strand.
CGCCATCACGCGACCCAGATCGATGCGCTGATCTGTATCACAGAAAGGCCAACGCTGAATAAGCAGCGAAATCAGCGCCGGATGCCCCAAATTTGAATGCAAGAACATGCGCGTCGCGCCACTAGAGCGCGGCTGAGTTGGGAAGCCCTTGACTAGGGCTAACCATGGCTCGATGGCCGAAGAGTCACCGCGCTCGGCTAGAACAGCCAGCGCCGCACGAGCCATGTCTTCGTCATTGCCGCGCGCTACATCCTCTAACCAACCTCGCGCGAAATCGGCCTTCGCTGCCACCTCAAGGCGCATGGAATCGATCACGGCAAGTCGCACCCGTAGATCGGGATCTTCACGAGCCAACATAACCCCATCAAAATCGCCGGCAGCAGCAAGACCCTCAACCGCCTTGTGGCGTACGCCTGCCGAAATGTAGGCCTCTGGGTTGAGGTACTCTCTCACATCAGCGGCAAGTTCGGTCTGCCCTAAGTGAATCAAACGCGTGACACCTGGCGCACGCTGTGTGGGCGCCAACCGATCGATCCAGCGATTGATTTCACGACGCGCAGCCTCTGACTCAATCGAGAGCAATGCTTCCCAAGCCTTCTGCCCACGAGGCTCGCGAAACTCAGCTTCAACCCAGTCGCCAACAAGCTGGCTCAAATAGGCCACCGATGCATCGCCACCCAACGCAGCGAGCGCTGGCACGATACGCGCCGCAGGTCCTGACTCGACTTCGATCTCCGCGTGCGTCAGCAATGCATCCTCTAAATCAATCTGCCTGAGAAAGGCAATTGTGTCGATCGCCTGGCTGCGCACCAGCGGCAAGGGATGCGATTGCATGATCTCAACTAAAATCGGCAAGGTCCGCTTAGTTTGAGTGAACACCAGCGCTGACATGATGTTAGTTGCCGTCGTCGCCCCTGTCTCAAAATCAGCACGCAGCTCTTTCAGTAAACGAGGCACTATCACTTCACCCCGCGCACCGATCGCCTCCTTGGCAAAACGGAGCGCTTCCTTTGAACCAGTGCGCAGCTTCTCGATTAGGCGATCTTCCATTCCACCCTCGGGAACGGGCACATAGGGCGACAGCACCCCACCTACCGCAAACTGCTGATCGTCCCTCTCAACAGTCGCACTCTCCGGCTCGGCGCCGCAAGCAGGTAGTAACAAGGACAACGCCAGCAAGGCGCAGCACAGAGCCCCCCGAGGAGAATCGGCGAGCATCGAGTAGAATGCGGGCTTCATGAATAATGATTGTCCGCCCAAGCTCGGCTATCGCATCGGCGAGCACAATGTGCGCCATGGACTTTCCCTGGCGCCCATGGCGGGCAATACGAATCTAGCTTACCGCCGCCTCTGCCGTCAGTTCGGCGCTGAACTGACGACCACTGAAATGGCATCTTCTCTGGCGCTGAAGTATGGTGACGAAAAATCATTGCGCCTGTTAGAGCGAGGCGACGAGGAGTACCCCGTTGCGGCCCAGATCTTTGGATCCGACCCGGAAGTCTTGCGCATCGCCGCAGGCGAGATCGAGAGGCGGGGCTTCCATGTGCTGGATTTGAATATTGGTTGCCCGGTGCCCAAGATCACAGGCTGCGGCGGCGGTAGCGCATTGCTCCGCGAACCTGACCTGGCCGCACGTTGCATTGAAGCGATGATCGAGGGGACGTCACTGCCCGTAACCGTGAAAATTCGCGCCGGATGGTCGGATGACGACAAGTGTGCCCCCACCTTCGCTCAGAAGATGGAAGAGGCTGGGGCACGAACCGTCACTGTGCATGGCCGCACACGCGAGCAACGCTATACCGGCCATGCCGACCTCGACCTGATTCGCTCAGTCAAGGATTCTGTCTCAATTCCTGTGATTGGCAACGGCGATGTCACCGACGTCGAGTCTGCACAACGCATGGCTACCACCGGGGTAGATGGCATCGCAATCGGCCGCGGGGCCCTTGGACAGCCTTGGGTGTTTACCCAAATTAGAGCCTGGCTCGACGGCGAACCGGTCCCGGAAGATCCTGGGCTAGCCGAGCGTGCCGCGCTCATGCTGCAACTGGGCCGAGGCGTGGTCGAGCTCTACGGCGAGCACCGCGGCATGCGCATCATGCGCCGCCTCGCGACCGATTTCTTCCGCGGCTGCCTAGGTGCTCCGATTATGCGGCAGCGAAGTAACAAGCTCGAAACCCTGAAAGATCTCGAGCTGCTCGCAGACGCTCTCAAAAGCGGTGAACGCCTGGAACCGGTCTCAGACTAACGCTGCTGACCGACGCCTTCACGACGCCTCGCCTCTTGTTCAAGCTGATCGACGCCGGCCAACTCGACGCTTGCACCATCCCACTGCAAACCCTGCACCGTGTTGAGTTTCGGCACGGCCTTTGCATAAGAAGTGAGCGCACCTAGCTCAGCGCTTTGTGCAGCCAATAGGTCGTCCTGGAACTGAAGCACTTGGAAATTGGTCGAAACGCCTTCGCGCAGACGACGTTGCTCCGCATCCAGCTGGCGCGACGCGACACGCTTAGCCTTCGCAGTAGCTGCAACGCGCTCAGAGTAAAAATTTACTGCACGCACTGCGTCACGTACTTCAGAAGCAATCTGGTTCTGCATATCCTGCATACTCTGCAGGCGAAGCAAATAGGTCGCACGCGTGCGCGACTCAGCACCCCTGAAGGTACGATTCCCAATAGGAATCTCGAAGACCAGGCCCACTGAAAATCCTGGGAAATCAAATTGGCGCACTGGCGTGAAAGCCCCTCCCACTGCCGTATCCTGACCGTAAGAGTTTCCGGACAGGACCAGGTCCAACTTAGGATCGGTGTTGCTCTTCGCTATCTGCCAATCCATTTCAGCCTGACGAACCCGCACGCGCTCCTGGCGAAGATCCCCTCGTTGTGCAAGAGCTGTATCAAGCGCGTCTCGCCAATCCATAGTGACCGAAACCGCTTCAGGGAGTTCGCTGATTGGCTGAAAGTCGACACCCCATTCGACACTATCGTCCTCAAACTGAGTGATCAGCAGTCGCAAGCGATCTTGTGCTTGACGCACCGTATTGCGTGCCGTCAGCAATGCATCTTCGCGACTCGCAATCTCAGCTTCAGTCTGCACCACTTCCACTTCCGCAACTGAACCCACCTGGAAACGGGCTTCTGTTACCGCCTTGGACTCTGCAGCTAGAGCAACGCCAAATTCTTTGACCTTGACATCTTCAATCGCAAATAGCAGGTCCCAATAAGCATCGACTGCAGCCTGCACCGAATCTGTCGCTGCCTGGCGCACGCCTTCATAGCCCTCTTCACGCGAGTTCTGCGCGGTGCGACGCTGTTGATCAGTGACAAGCTCCCAGCCACCTCTAAGCAAAGGCTGCGTGAATGCCGCGCTAAATGCCACGTCTGCCTGGTCTTCCGCCAGAAAGTTAGCCGACTGATCTTGCTCACGCAGGCCGATCTCGTAGGTCGCACCGCTAAGTAGCATCCCTCGTAGCCCCTGGTTCGCCGTGATAGTGGTAGTTTCTGTCTCAGAAAAGAAAGTGCTGAAGAATCCCGAGGTTGGCTGCTCGAGATAAGAGTATGTCAGATCCGCAAAGAAGACCGGGTCATACATGCCGCCGGCCTCAGTAACACCGCCCTCGGCAGCAAGTGCAGAGAGGCGTGCCTGACGCAGAGCCGGAGCATTCCGGTCAGCTAAGGCAACCACATCTTCCAGTCGCAACGGGACGACATCTTGCGCGGCGGCAGAAGTGTTCGGCGCCGGTTCCTGCGAGAGGAACCGGGTGCCAAGAAGAAGCAGGAAAAGTAACTGCGTCATGGTGAATACGTCAGGATAGCGACGCGGACCTTGAATACGGCCCATGAGCCTGCGAGCAGGACTTTTAGAGGCAGCGAAGTGACCCCGTAAGCGGAATGGCCCGACCTAGAAAACTTGTGGCACAGGCGGCGGACCATCGCCGTGCAGGATCCAGTGCCAAGCACGCAGTGCTGCCGGACAATCAGCTGCTGGCGTATCCGCCAGAATGCTTTCAATAAGCTCTACCAGTGAGCCCGGCAACGGCGTCGTGATCCCCAGCAGAGCGCGTCGCTCAAACTCGAGCACCAGTTCAGCCAGTGACGCATGAGTCCACTCAAGGTGGGCCGGGGCCGGTGCGGCAACAGCCGGATCGGCATCCGAACGCGCCTGCAACCACTGCGCCTGCATGACCGCAGTGCGGTTGCTTTGCGCCACCGAAGCCTGCCAATCGGCGTCGAACGCAGAATCGAAGCCAGGTACGCTCGGCGGGATCGCGGGAATCTCCGGACGCGCTTCTTCGAGAACTACATCGGGCACCTGGACTGGCAGCTCCATCATGATCATCGGATCGCTTCGCTCGAGACCGGGTAGTAGCAGAACCAGAGCTGAAACCGGAGCTGCAATCGTCGAAATGACCAGCAAAGCGGCAGCCACTCGCAACAACGGCCGCTCGCGCAAGGCTATGCGCAACTCCCATGGACGCTCTTCCATTCGCCCCCTCAGCGACTCAGAAAAACCTGCCGACAGCGGTACTTCATTGGCCCACTGCTGCAACTCCGCCCCGAGAGTACGCAAATCTTCCACCTCGGCGCCGGCCTCCGTAGGCAGGCTCTCAGGAAAGGCTTCCGGACGAGGTTCCATCTTGGTCAGCTTCGGGTTCGAGTACAGCGAGCTTGTCGCGGAGCTTGCGGAGCGAGTAGTAAACCCTGGACTTCACCGTACCGACCGGAATGTCCAGAATCTCGGAGACTTCCTGGTACGGAAGTCGTTGGAGCACGGCGAGCTCGAGGAGCTCTCGCGTTTCGACCGGGAGACGCCCAAGAGCGGCGCGGAGCACGCTGGCCCTGTCGCCAGCGACAGCCTCTTCTGCAGGGCCGGGCGAAGAATCGACAGCATCTGGCAGATCGTCTCCACCCGTAAGGAAACGCTTACGGCGGCGGGAATCGATCCAAAGATTGTGGGCGATCCGAAGCAAATAGGCATCAAGCCTGCCAGACGACTTGTACCGCTGCCGCGCCTGAAAGACACGGACGAAGACGAGTTGCGTAAGGTCTTCTGCAGTAGCATTTTGCGCTCCTTGGCGCAGGAAGTAGCCCTTCAAACGCGGGCCCATTTCCGATACCAGCTGGTCGAAAGCGGCGGCGTCGCCGGCTTGAAATCGAACCAGGAGGTCGTCTGGACCCGGTTGCATGGACTTTGAACTCAACGTGTCGACTCCGGATCGGGTTCGACGGAAATGCCTTCGGCACAGAGTTTTTCTATGAATCGGGTAAGCAATTGCGACGCGCTATCCCCAGCCGCCTCGGCCCCAATCCGGCGCGGACAGAGATCGTGATCCTCCTCACCCTCTTCGGAACCTTCGGAGACTACGACGCCCGCCCCTGCCTCGCGCTCGAAGCGTAGCAACAAGCCATTTGACGGCAACCACGGATCGACCCGCTCAGCCCATTCGACCAGCACGATGGAATCGCCATCAATGCGCTCGATCAAACCCTCGCCCAACAAGGATGTAAGGCGGTGGTCAAAATAGCCATCCAAATGCAGCAGTGGGCCATTCCCAGTCGAATACTCCTTGCAGAGCATATAGGTCGGCGAATGTAAAGCCTCCTCGATGCCCAGTCCGCGCCCGACACCACGACAGAAAGTGGTTTTCCCCGCACCTAGATCACCTTGGAGCCGCACCAGATCGCCCGGCCGCAGGCAGGTACCAAAAAACTCACCAAGCTGTTCGGTCGACTCCGCCGAAGCGGAAAGCCAGGACACACTCCGACTCATGCGTCTTCCTCCTCACCAAAGTCATGCGCCCAGGGCTTAGGTCTCCACGACCTAAGCAACTTGCCGTCGCAAGTCCAACGCAGCCCGACTTGCTCCTCGACCACACCAATGGAAACTAGGCCTGCACGGCGCAGCAAAGGATCGCGCATAGCGCGCTGAGCTGTGCGCGGCGCCATTGCCAAGAGCAGCTCATAGTCCTCGCCATCAGCCACCGCCGATTCAAAGCCTCGCAGATTCTTCTGCAAGCCTACCGCGAGAGGCAGGCAATCCAGCGCCACGCGTGCACCGACTCCGCTAGCCCGGAGAAGGCGTGGGAGATCTGATGCAAGCCCATCGCTTAGATCCATCATCGCGTGCGGTTTATAGCGAGAGATCAAACGGCGCCCTTCAGCGATTCGCGGCTGCGGCGCCAAATGCCGGCCAGAGCGCAGCGCTCCACCCAGCTTACCGGTCACGAGTATCAAGTCCCCCGTGCACGCACCACTACGCCCAGGTGCAGCCTGATCGGCCACACCAAGAGCGGTACAGCTCAGCACCACGGGAGCGCCCTCCGGCGCCGAAGAAATATCCCCACCTATGACTGAGGCATTCTCACGCTCAGCAGCCTCTAAGAAAGCCTCAGCTAAGGTACGCAACCAGGCCCTGCGATGTGATGCCGGTGGAGCGCAAATAGTCCAGGAAAGCGCCCAAGGCATTGCACCAGCAGCAGCCAGATCACTCAGTGTGCGGCCAACTAGTTTGCGCGCCATCGCCGCTGGCCGCGCCCCCCATTCGACATGCACGCCCTCAACCACTTGGTCGACGGTCTGGTACAACGGGCGACCAAGCCAAGGGCGCAACTGAGCACAATCATCACCCGGACCAAACAAGCCTTTCCTTCGACGAAAGGTAGACCGGAAGATATCGTGCAGCGCGTCTTCGCTGTTCCATCTCGACGTCATGCAGAAACTCTCCCGTCACTCCTCGGTCGCACACGGCACGCGTGCCGGCTTGGGACGCGCCGAAACACTCTGGCTGATCGTACTTGCAGCAGGGGTCATCTTCTCCATTCTAGGCTCGCTAAACGCCGACCGGGATGGCCGTGATCTGCGCGAAGCACGCGATGAGCTGAGCTATCTGGCCGGACAAATCTCCTTCGCTTTGCGGCAAGATGCAAACCAGGGCAAGAATTGGCCTGAGGCATTAGTAAGCACGGGCAGCGTTCCGAACTCTTGGCAGGGCACTCCCTCGCTGGCCACGGTTTTAGGCGAGTCCACCTTCTTGCCAAGCAATCCTGAGGGCTACGCATATCACCTGCAACGCCATGGCCCGCGTGCGTGGGTTTTAAGCGCTGCGCTAGCCGACGGCTCAGCTCTTGACCTCAGCGACCGGGAAGCCCTCGCGGAGGCACGCCAGAACAAACTAGCCCTCGATCTGCGCCTGCCTTAATTCAGGCGAGCTCAGCTTCCTTCCAAGCCTGGCATAGCTCCGCAAAGCGCACAGGCTCTAGCGCTGCACGCAGAACCGCCACACCATGCGCGCCCGCCCGGCGTGCGGCTTGCACCTGCTCCGGTTTCTAGATCCCACCTATCGCAATCACCGGACAGCCTCGTGACACCATCTGCCGCAGTCCGCTTATGCCCTGCGGTGCGAGAATCTCGCGCTTACTGGGCGTCTCAAAAAGCGGCCCTAATACGACAAATCGTGGCTGCAAATGCTCCGCTGCATGCAACCATTCGGAGTCGTCATGCACAGAAGCGCCTAGCATCAGATTGGGACTGAGCACGCGCGTCCGCTCCCCCAGCGCAGACCATTCGATGGACTGCGCACCCGCTATCGTGGCATCCGCCCCAGCCAGTTGTGCAAGGTCGCGACGACCATGCACCGCTAGCCATGGCGCGCGAGCACGCATCTGCGCCAAATCTTGCAGCGCCTGCGCATCTCCCCGCGGCGGCCGGCGAAAAGTCCAGGCCGCCGCCTCGCCAACCCCAGCCATCCACGCCAACAGAGCATCGCCCGCAAGTCCACTCGCTACTGCCCAGACGCCGCGCGGCAGAATCATGAGCTCGCGATGCGAATCGAAACTCCGTAATCATGGATCCAATCGCTGAGCGGATCTAGATCCACCGGCCCACATATTTTCATCTGATGCCGGTCAATCCGATCCAGCCCAATACGACCCAATTCGGGATGACGCGCAATGCGATCCAAAATTTCAACTGACTCACAAGTCAGCAGCGACTCGCTCTCACGGTAAGTCACCATGCCATCGCTGCGCGCCCAAGACTCAAGCGAGTATTCAACGTTCTGTGGTAGAGGCGTCCGACTGAGCTCGCGCAGCAGACTCAGAATCTCATCCAGATCCACACCTTCCGATAAAGCCCGGTGTAAGGAAGCTGGCGTAATGCGATAGTGCACGAGGTTGTCTGCCTTTTCGCGATCAGCAAACCGATCAAGTCGGTAAACCAGTTCGTGTGCACGCGGACCAGGGAAGAGCACTACTTCAAAGTCTGGGTTTATGACCACGTGGCCAGCCGCAGCCAACTCGGTCGCAGGGATCATGCCGAGGAACTCCGCGCCCATCTCGGTCAGCTGCACACAACTCGCCCGGCCGCCCTCGCCATAGCCCATGTTGATAAAACCGAGTAGATAAAGGTGCTTGCGCACCCACGTGAACAGGTTCCACGCCAAGTTATTCAGATCGCTCGACGCGCGTAATGGAAAAGAGGCATTATCTGCTGGCATAGCATCGTCGCCCGGCAACTCACTGAGGTACTGATGCCGCGCCAAAAATGGTAAGGCCATTGCGTCAATCCACATACCGGGCTGAAACTGCTGCAGCACTGTTAGAACTGCACGCCTCATCGGAATCTGGTGTGCCACATCGCCGGGCATGTCCCGATCTTCGGTCAAACAGTCGAGCATGCGACTCTGCTTTTCGCTCAGGGACAGCGCTAAAAAATCCTTCCCGTCCTCTGTGACGCGAAAACTGCGTTGCCCCGTGCGATCAATCAAACGGAAGGCCAACGCGAAACGGTACTCCATCTCGAGGATTTCGAGACGGCCAAACTCACGACCCGGATTCGGCAGCAGGCGCTCGGCCAACCGCTTGCCGGTCGACTTAAAAATGCTGCCACGAACCGTGAAACGAATCGTTTCGTCATCGACAAAGTTGGCAAAGCGATCAAAGTTCGACACGAAATCGACACCAATCGAAGCCACATCGACAGGCGGCCCCAGTGCGCGGTCGTCATCTGTCAGAATCGCCTGCAGCGTTTCACCAAATAGTGCAACTACCTGCCCCCTCTGACGCAGACCATGACGCTCGAGGTCGAGATCGCCGACGGTGCCAAGTGAGGCTTCCTCTAACTCCTGCCGGAGCTCATTGGCGCTTAGCGAAATGCCCGCATCATCAAGCTCGCGTACCGCCAGGATTCCGCCGTGCTCAGTCGCGATCTTCTCACAGGCTCGCCGCACCTCATCCCCTAAAGCGGCTACGCGCCCTCGAACCACTGAAATAGTGCCCATCAGCCGATGCAAAGTGCTTGCCTGAGCCTCAACCTGCTCAGCCCCCGCGCCTTCTTGGCGCAAATGGCGCACCAGCCAACCACGGAGACTCAGCAGCTCCTGCGGGCTGGGCGCTTGTGACTCGGCATCACGCAGCGCGCGCCCGGTCTCCTTAGCCACCCCCCAAAGATTAGATGTCTGGCCAGCATCGCGCATCGACACATTGACCACCAGACCGCACTGCACCAGCTGCGCCAGCGCGCCACGCACCTCGGTCGAGGTCAGCCCTTCACGAGCCGCAGACTCGCGGATGTCATCGAACTCGCAAGTCGTGCCACTGCGCCCCAATAGCGCACGCAGCACGACATCTTCACTCGGGTCCAACGTGGCGCGTACGGTCGCCGCTGCTGCGCCCACCTGCATGCGCTCAATCAGCTCCTGCACCACCGTGGCGCGAGCCTTGGGCGCAGCGCCCCCCACCCAGAGCTCGTGCAGATAAGTCAACTCGCTCAGAGCGCGCTGCTTCAACGTGCGGGCCAATGTGATGCGCATGTTCCTTGCAGTTCTAGCGAACCTCAACCCGCCTCACTCGTCTCGGGATTGAAAAGCGATTCAGAAGGACGGATCGCGTAGACATACCCTTGCTCTGTCAAGAAGCGCTGCCGCTTCTCGGCATAGTCCTGATCAACCGTACCCTCGGTCACGAGGGAATAGAAATGAGCCCCCCCGCCATCAGCCTTGGGGCGCAAGATCCGCCCCAATCGCTGCGCCTCCTCCTGACGTGAACCAAAAGTTCCCGAAATCTGAATTGCGACGTTGGCATCAGGCAGATCGATTGCAAAATTCCCCACCTTGCTCACGAGAAGAACTTTTTCGCGACCTTCACGGAAGGCTTCATAGAGCTCTTCGCGTTCCGGGTTCGGCATGCGACCTGTAATGACAGGTACCCCCAGAGCTTCGTGCAGCTCTTCGAGCTGGCTAAGGTAATGCCCGATGATCAGAATGCGCTCTCCATCATGCTTATTCAGTAAAGCGCGTAATGCATCGACTTTGGCCGGGTTTTCTGAAGCCATCCGGAAACGCACTCGCTTGCCTGCGGCCAGATACTCGAGTCGCAAATCATCATCGAAGGGCACACGTACTTCAACACACTCGACAGCTGCAATATAACCTCGTCGCTCAAGGTCTTTCCAAGGAGCGTCGTAGCGCTTCGGTCCAATTAGACAGAAGACCTCATCTTCTTTGCCATCTTCGCGAACCAGTGTCGCGGTCAATCCCAGTCGACGACGCGCCTGAATTTCAGCTGTCGCACGGAATACCGGCGCCGGCAGAAGATGCACTTCGTCATAAACAATCAAGCCCCAATCGCCCTTGGAAAAAAGGTCGAAGTGCAAAAAGTCTTCGCCCTTCTTCTTGCGGTAAGTCAGGATTTGATAGGTGGTCAGCGTAACCGGGCGAATCTCCTTGGCGTCGCCAGAGTATTCGCCAACCTGATCCTCGGTCAACTCGGTCTTGTCAAGCAGCTCGCGCTTCCATTGACGCAAAGCCACCGTGTTCGGCGTCAGTACAAGCGTATTCGAACCAACAGCTGCCATCGCAGCCAAACCCACCACGGTCTTACCCGCCCCGCAAGGCAGCACGATGGTGCCGCTGCCACCCAACGCGGTGCCCCCGCGGTAGAAAGCTTCGATGGCTTCGGCCTGGTATGGGCGCAGCGCAAAGTCGCCACCCTCTACCGTCTGCGCACGCAACTCGATTTCGAGCGGTGCCCCATCGACGTAACCTGCACGGTCTTCGACCGGATAACCGAGACGGATCAAACGCTCTTTAACCAAGCCGCGCTTACCTGGCCCCAGGAGCGCCGCTCCAGCAGCTTCATCCACCTGGTCACAGAGCTGCGCCAAATCCGGATCGTGCAGCAGCTGTTGGAGGACGGCTGGCTCAGAAGCCTCAAGACGCAAAGTGTCGCCATCGCCTTCCTTATGTAGCGAAAAGATGCCGCAGCGACGAAACCAAGTACGAATCTCGGCTTCAAAGTTGGAGGGCATGCCATAGCGCGCATTCGCCTCAAGAAAGCCTAAAACAGCATCTGCGCTCAAGCCGGTAGCCGAGGCGTTCCAAATCGACACTGGCGTAATCCGGTAAGTGTGCAGGAACTCCGGCGACTTCACCAGCTCGGAGAATGGTAGTAGACCATTGCGCATCTCCTCGAACTGCGGGTGGGCAGTCTCGAGCACAATGGTCAGATCGCTCTGCAGGATCAGCGCGAGTTCAGCGTTCACGGGCGTGGAAGCCAGGCGGGATGATTCTCTCGCCAAATCGGCGTAGGTCGCCGAGAGGCGAATACCTCGATTGTAGAGACCATTCCCGAGAGCTCCAAGGGGTTCCAACCCGCAGCCGGCACCATCCAACGCTGTTCAGCGAGCTCCGGATCTTCAGCGAGCTCGCCAAGAATCGGGGCCCACGCACGCAAGCCTAGGGGGAGACGGAGCATGCGCTCATCGAGCCGCAGCGTTCCCAGACCACTGGACAGTGCCAACTCCAGGATTTGCGCGATGCGCGGGGTGCCGGCGAAATGCTCCGCCAGTTCGGCGAGAGTGCGGTCACCAAGGTCCAACCAGCGCAAACCTCGATCCTCAAGGGCCGCCGTCTCGCGGGCCCACCCGCTGCCCTGACAGTATGCGCAACGCAGCCGCAACTCGGGGTGAACATCGCTACCCCCCTTCCCGCCACAGTTCGAACAACGTCGCGCCGCCGGACCAGAGCCCAGATCAACCTCCAACCAACCGCGCAATCGAGCCTCCTCAGTGCGCAAGTAATGCTGGCGCAAAGGTTCCGTAAGCCCCAGCGCATCTCGCAATCGTTGCCCACATCGAGCGCGCGGTGGATTGGCCTGGGCGTCAAGATCGAGGCGGAGGGCAAACGGCACAGGCACAGGGCCAGACGAAGGTGGGCTCCCATCTTCTACGCCCAACGCATAGCCCTCAGGGTCGGTCCAGCGATGAATTCCGTGCCTGCCATCCAGCAAAGCCTTGGAAAGGCGTTCCGCCAAAGGCCCAGGCAAGGCAGCCAGAGGCTGATCGTGCAGAATGCACACCCCCTCGACCGGGGCGATTAGCCAGCCTATCAACCGCGCCAAGCGCGCCGAAGTCGCGTCGAGACCGTTCAGCCGTTGCTCTGCGGACGCGCGCAAGAGTGGCGTGCCCGCCAGCAAGCGTTCGGCGCGTTGCATCAGAGTAGAACTGCGCGCGTGATGTGTCAGATGCTGCAGCACCTCCTCCAAGGGTGCAGTCAATAGACCATGAAGGTCTCGATCGCCGAGCTGATGTCGCCAACCCGCATCGATTTCGCCGCAATCGCGACAGGCACCCATGCGATAGCTCCAACTATGCTCATCAGACCAAGCCAGCAGGCGACCTTCACCGAGCAGCTTGGCCTGATACTCGAGATCCTGAATGCGACCACTGCGACTTTCTGCGCGGGGATCAAAGCGGTCAAGCCAAAGAGCGTCGTCCAACTGCAGTTCATCTTGCGCGCGTAGCGGAATGCGTTCACCTCCACGCCACAGACGGCGGAAGCCGGCCGCAAGCAGGAACTTCGCTTCCACTCCCTGCGCACCATCCGGAAGATTCGGGCGCAAGGTGAAAACCAGCTCCCCGCGTGGCGCAGCATCCGGCACGTCGCCTCGCAATGCCTCGGCCAAGTTCTCCCACGGCCCGCGCCCGCCACAGGAAGCGCAAGCCGGACCACCTTCTGTACGCAAAATACGTTCGATCGCCGGGCTCAAGCCGAGCACCTCGCCCAGCGTGGCATCAGCTTGCGGGGTGGTCGGCCAAGCAGTCGGCGCGAGCGCCATAACGGCTTCTCTCTCAGCTGTCGGTAAGGAGGCTTCGCCGAGACGTGCGCCTCCGACATGATCCCTCAACAGAGGTGATCTCGTCGCTAACTCGCGCTGCAGAGCGTCTTCCAAAGCGCTCCGTCCGCGCCGACTTAGATCGTCAGACAAAGCCTCGCTCTTTGGTAAGGCCACGATCTCACGCGGCCCAGGAGTCGGCGACGCGTCCGAACGCGAGCGCAGCCAAATACCAGTGGGAGTCTCCGTTTCGGCGAGGCCGAAAGGCGTACCGCAATACAGCAGCTGCCCACCTTCCGGACCCGCGCCAGGCCCTAACTCCACGACCGTATCAGCTGAACGCACTAACACTTCATGGTGTTCTGCAACCCAAAAGCTGTGCCCCTCCGCGCAAAGCTTCTGCAACAAAGCAACTACCTTACGCGCCTCACGGAAGGGAAGGCCCAGACACGGCTCGTCGAGCAAAAAAAGCTGTGGCCGATCGCGACGCGCACTCGCAAGCGCCCGTGCGAGCGCAATTCGCCCACGCTCACCGAGGGATAGGTGACGCCCCCGTTCGCCGAAAGTGCGCTGCCCCAGTCCGAGCGCAATGAGATGACGAACCAAGGTGCGCAGACGACCATCAGAGGGCAAGCGCTTCTCGATGCGCTCAAGCGGCGTCGTCAACCATTCACGCAAAGTGCGATTGCGCAGCCTTAACTCGAGTAGATCTTCTTTAATCCCAAGACCCTCGCAGGCACTGCACGGAAGACTGGCAACATCAGTGCCATGACCACGACAACGATCGCATCCACCTTGCCCAACTCGTGCAACCAGATCAGAAGGACTCAGACCGCGCATGCGACCTTCTTCGCCTTCGGCGAAAGCGCGTCGAATCTCGCTCCAGGCGCCTGCGAGCGTGGCCACGGTCGAGAAAGCTGAGGATCCGAGCGCTCGCTCTAGCAGCACGCGCACTCCACCCAACGGCAGGGCACCCTCGATGCCCCGCTCTTCGCGCAGCCGTGGCACCAATTCTTCGTCGAGCAGAGTCGACTTTCCACTGCCACTAACTCCGACAACCGCAACCAACTGACCTAGTGGTAAATCGAGGTTAGGAATATCGAGAAAGCGCGTGCGTAAATTAGAGAAACGCAGGCTTCGCTCGACTGGCGCAAGCGAAGCGGGATGCGCACGCGCGCCGAGAACTTCGTCTTCCGGCTCAGGCAGGCTCGCACGGGGACCTTGACCAACCACCGTCCCTCCTTCAGGCCCGCCCCCTGGCCCGAGTAGAAGCCAGTGATCCGCCGCCTCTAGAAACTCACGCGCAGGGTCGGCAGTCAATACGGTATTGCCCTGGTCCACTAGTTCCCGCAACAACCCAGCCAACGCACGCCGTTCGCTGCCATGCAGACCCATGCCTGGCTCATCGAAAAGCGCAAGCTGTCCACATCGCACCTGCGCCAACAGCGCAACCAACTCCAGACGGCGGCCCTCGCCGAGCGAGAGCGTTCCAAGAGTGCGCGTCGCCGTGATATGCCCCATATGCGTGCGATGCAGATACTCCAAGCGGCGACGCGTGCGTGCGCCCAACTTATGGGGAAGGCCGCGCCACTCAGACAAGGGCTGACGCCCCCATTCCGCCCAGCTAAGACCAGCGTAAACCCAGTCCTCCGCCTCACGATCTTCAAGTAAAGCCCCCTCCTCACGCACCGGAAGTCGATGCCCGCACTGCGGACAGTGATCCGGTGCAGCGATCTCAAGCGCATCGCCGTCAACTTCGAGGAGCACACGAGCGCGACGACGCAGCGCTTCTTGCGCGGCTTCTGCAATACGCTCACGCTGCTCGGGCCT
>JAKVCF010000200.1 GCA_022447335.1 Planctomycetota bacterium
GTTAAGAATGCGGCCGGAGATGATTCAGTTGCGACCAGCCGCGCTGCCTTAGATGCTCGCACACGGCGCTGGGCTGAAGCTGCTGGAATCACCACCCCGAAGTCAGGCGCGCTGGAGATTTTGAGTGGGCTCTGTTACGACAAGAGTGATTTGATCGCTCAAGCTCCCGCTCTACGACTCACAGCGGGGGGGCATCTGATCACAAACTGATCCATCGCGGGCTCAGGGCCCGCGCCGCGGGCAAAGCCCCGTATCGGTGTCGCCGGAGTGGCGGAATTGGCAGACGCGACGGATTCAAAATCCGTTTCCCGCAAGGGAGTGGGGGTTCGAGTCCCCCCTCCGGCACCAACCGAGCTAGCTGAGAGCTAGGGCAAGGGTCTCTGAAACAGAGACCTCGTCCCAGTTGGCCAATCATTTTCGAAACACCATCGGTGATCTAGCGCACAATTTTGCTCATTGGTCCCCCAGGTGGATCTAGCTCCTTATTCCAGCCGGAGCGCAGAAAGGCTTCGAAATCCGTTTCCATAAAGGGGGGGGCCGAACCCTCAGAGGCGTGAGGAGCTCTTTCTAGCTGGAATGACACCTTGAAGGGCACATATTCACGCACCTTGAACTCAGTTGCCTTTAAACTATTGTTACGGACACTTTCCGCGCATAACAACCGGAGTTCCTAGCTGCTCATGTTTACTTCCATTCTCTCCATCGCCTTCTCACTCGCCCTTTCGCCTCAGCAACAAAATGCGACCGAAATTTGGTCAGCAGACGGGCAGTTGGCATTCGAAGGAATCGGTCGCCAACTTTCGATCCGAAGCGACTTGATTCTGATGGTCTCGATGACCTACTTTCGGTCAATCCGCTTGCTTCAACAGCAGGGTTTTCCTCAAACGGGGTCATTTCCGCCTTCTCCGCAAGCTCCGGCGATCTGCTCTGGCGCCTCGAAGGCTCTTACGATGGCAACAAGATCGGCAACAAATTCCCGCCACTAACCGACCTCAACGGCGACGGAATTGATGACCTGTTCACGATCACAAGCGAAGCTTCGGTCTTCGGCTTCATCCGCAATGGTGAAGCAAGCGCTTACTCCGGCGCGGACGGAAGTCTACTGTGGTCCAAGTTCGGGATGGCAGATGGCGAAAACCTAGGTGAGTCCTATGCCCAAATCTCTGATATTGACGGAGATGGCACGCCTGACATTGCGATCGGCTCTGCAGGTGGCTCGACACTCGGCTTCTCGCAAAACGGATACGTAGAGCTCATCTCCGGCAGACTCGGCTTCACTCTTTGGAGAAGGGATGGCCTCGGGGACGGCATGGGCTACGGAGCCGCCATCGCAAAAGGGCCGGATGTCGACGGAGATGGAATGATCGACGTCCTGGCCATAAATGACGAGTACTCAGGAGCCGGCGGACTCCGCGAAGGACGCATCGTGGCACTGTCTGCTCGAACAGGGCTACCTCTTTGGACGCTGGAAGGCGGCTTGCGCAATGCTCGCCTCGGCCAAGCAGTTGTGAACGCGGGTGACCTTGATGGCGACGGCACGGATGACCTTTATGTGCTCAGCCCAGATGCTGATGGACCTTGGCTGATCGAATGCGGGTCGGTACGAGCAGTCTCAGGAGCATCGGGGGCGACCCTATGGAAAGTCGATGGAATCCTGAATGCAGAACGCTTTGGCATGGTCTGCAAAAAGCCAGGAGACCTCAATGGAGACGGCACCGATGACCTAGTCCTCGGTAGCCCAGAGTCGGATGGCTTCGGCATTCCAGGCTCAGGCCAAATAACCGCTCTATCTGGCAGTTCCGGCGCTCTGATTTGGAAGCGAACTGGAACTCAGTACTACGGCCACCTTGGCGCGGCCCTCGAAATTGTCGACGATGTAACCGGTGACGGTGTCGCCGAAGTCTTTGCTTCGTCTCCCACCGCTTCACCCTTTGGCCTTGTCGCTGCTGGAAGTGTCGAGATGATTTCGGGCATGTCAGGTTTCCCAATTTGGCAAGCGAACGGCCCACGGCCGGGCTCCCTATTCGGCACGTCAGTCATGTTGAATGGTGACATTGACGGTGATGGCGCTGAAGACGTTGTGCTAGGTAGCCGATTTGCTGATTCAAACGGCTTGCAAAACAACGGAACTATCTCTGCACATTCCGGGCGCACAGGAATGCAGATTTGGTCAGCCGATGGCGACGTCGATGACAACAAACTAGGTGACCACCTATCTTCGGCCGGCGATATCAATGGTGACGGGGTCGAAGATGTAATCACCTGGGCCAAGGATGCCGATACAGGCGGCCTCTCCAATAACGGATGCGTCCGCGCTCTGGATGGTCTGACTGGCGCTGAAGTTTGGCGCTACGACGGAGCTGTCTCTGATGAGCGGATGGGGGATTCCTTGGCAATTGGTGAGGACTTTGACCGAGACGGTGTCGACGATGTATTTGTCGCCACTTCCTACAGCGATAGCAATGGTCTCGCGGATAACGGTCGCATCGTTGCACTGAGCGCAGGTGTAACCTTCGGCCTTTCTGAGAATGGCGGCATCTTCGGAGGACAATCTTCGGTGATTAGCGCTTC
>JAKVCF010000201.1 GCA_022447335.1 Planctomycetota bacterium
CCCAGTTGAACTTGATTCGATCCGCTTCACCAGCAACGGCTTCGATCCAGAGGGCGGCGGCGACGGCGACCTCCCCTCCCACTGGGACCGGCGCTTTCGCTTCGCTTGGCGTGCCGTCGCGCAAGGCAGTGTGTAGCAATCGCTGTGGCCAGTCGCCTGAAAGTGCGAGTTCAGGTGGAAAGCCCTGACCGCGGTTCCAGAGCACGTTCAGCGCCTTCGAGAGTGAAGAGGTCTCGCTGACAATGGTGCGTAGCCGCTCGTGATCGCTCTCTTTCTCAAGCCCAAGCGAGGCCCAGCCGGTGATCAGCTGCACCGTGCCGTTGAGGCGATGCAAGTGCGCGCGATGCGTGCGATCGGCCAGAGGCTGGAAGCTAGTCGCCGGGAGGCTTTCGAGTGGAAGCCGCATAGGTCGTGAGTCTAGCGTTCAAGGAAGCGAAATCCTAGTCGCGAAAAAAACCGCCCTGCGCCGTTTGGGCGCTGGGCGGCGTAGTGAAGACGATCGTTATTTAGCGGATAGTCTCGCTCTGAACTTCCGAGATTCTGCCAGTCGAGTCGATCACCTGAAGGTACACGGTGCGACCGCTGAGCGAACGTGGGAGGTTCTTCGATCGACTTACGGTGCCGGATGCGTTTGCTCGGCCTTGAGCAACTCGCCTGCCATTTGCAATTTCCAGGTCGCCGTAGGCGGTCGAGGTGGAACCTGAGCCGGTGCCGTTGTAGACATAAACCTGAGCGGTCCAGACAGAGCCGGTTACAGTCCAGTCGACTCTCGTGCCTGCGGTCAGCGGTCCACCTAGGTCGAGGACCAGGTCATATTCGCCGCCGCCACCACCAGCATTTGCCATCGAGGCTTCAACGTCGATCAGGCCGTTGCCGAAGTTGTTGGCGCTGCCGATATTCCGAGCGTTGTCGTAGATGAGATCTTCGACCTCTTGAGCACTCAGAGCTGGGTTGGTTGCCTTGAGAAGGGCGCACAGACCGTTCGTAATCGGAGTCGAGAAGCTTGTGCCACTCGGCGAGCTGGTTCCGCCACCGCGTGAGGTCGACAGGATGCTGACACCCGGTGCGGTCACGTCGATCGGAGCGCCGTAGTTCGAGAACGAAGCGCGGTTGTTGCTTGAGTCAGTCGCGCCGACAATGATCACGTTGGCGTGATCGTAGGAGCTGTTCAGCGAGCGGTTGGAGTTACCAGCAGCCCAGAGCATCAGGCAGTCGTACTGGTTCTTCAGGGTCGTACCGGTCGTGCCGACCGAGTTTGACTCTACGCCTGAGTACGAGACTGAAGAAGAGGTTGCGCCGTTCTGGCCCGACCAGAGAGCTCCACCAGTCAGGTCAGACAGGTAGGCGCCGCCACCCGAGCTGTTCGAGACGCGGACTGGCATGATGCTAACGTCCCATGCAACGCCAGCGACTTGGCGGTTGTTGTTGCCAATTGCACCCACGCAGCCAGCACACCAGGTGCCGTGGCCGTTGATGTCTTCAGTGTCGCCACCGTTCACTTCAGCTTGGTTGTCGACCGAGTTGTAACCCGGAATCAGGTGCGCTTCGAGGTCAGGGTGGTTCGAGTCGACTCCGGTGTCACACACCGCAGCAATAATGTTGGTCGAGCCGGTGCCGTAGTCCCAGCCACCTTCCGAGCGAATGTTCTGGTGCCACCACTGGCTACCGAACTGGGGATCGTTTGGAGTAGTGTCGAGCGGATAGAGCATCCAGTTTGGCTCGGCGTACTGGTACATGCCTGAGGCCATTAGGCCCCCCGCCATGGTGTTCTCGTCGAGGCCGTTCGGCAGTGAGATGACGTACTCGTCGTTCGGCTCGATACGCTCGAGCACGAGGCCGTGCAGGCGCTCAGCGGCAGCACGACGCAGGAGATCCGCCTGGCTTTCGCTGTAGCCTTGGGCTAGCAGATCTGCTTTCTGCATTGGGCGGACGATCATCTGGCCGGTGAACTCACGCTCGCCTGCGATCTCGGTGAATTGGATTTGGCCGTTCTGGCCGAATTGTGCGTTGGCCACTGTGGACAGAGCCACACCGGCAACAATGGTGGTGAACTTCAATTGCATGGTTAGGGTTTCGGGCGGAGGGAGATGTTGTGAAAAGGAACTGTGCCCGTAAAAGTTCTTAGAAAGCGGACCATTGGGGCCACCTTCAAGTTCCCAAGAATACCGCCAGAATGCCCCCTCCTGGCAGAAGTTGCCCCCACAAGCGCAATTGACTTGCAAAAGCCTCTAGCCCAAAGGGTTGTTTCTCTGCTTCAGCATGGAAAATCCGGAGAGATGAAAGAAGAGCCTCCGCGCTTTTGGCGTGGAGGCTCTTTGTGGTGTTCGGCTTGAACGGTCTGCTCTACTTAATCAAAGTGCGGTGCACCGGGGTGCGAGCAATGCGAGTTTCACCCGATCCGCTGCCGATCGCTTGCAGCCAGACCTCATAACCACGCAGTTTCCGTTGAGGCTTCACCGTTATTTCTGCGAGACCGCTGAGTGTCACCGCGGAGCCTATCTCATACACCGGCGCTTGGAGTGCGATCGGGATCAGTTTCTTTCCGACCATCGTC
>JAKVCF010000202.1 GCA_022447335.1 Planctomycetota bacterium
GTCTTCGACGGCATCTTGGATTTTCGACCATGCAGTTGAGCGGAATTCCGGGAAAGACTGCGAAGCCGAGCAGAGTACGCGCGGTTCATATCCCTGTTCGATCAGTACGTCCAGTAGTAATGGCGAACGTTGTTCACGCAGTATCGGCTCCCAGTAGTTTCCCGGTAGACCGTAGAGAAGAGTAAAGATGCCGTGGCGCGTGCAGTTCCCGCCGCTCCAATGGTCTTGATAGACACGGGAGTTGTGTGAGAACGCCCAAGTGTGCGGCATAGTTTCTTGTGTCAGCATGTCTCCACGCAGACTGTCGAGCACGAGGACTAGTACATTCGGGCGCTGCTTAGGGTTTTTCCATTGCAGTGGTTCAGTGGGCCAGTCCAGTTCGCGTTCGGTCAGATCAAACACGATCTCGCCAGCGGTGGGCGGCGCATCCCGCAGCTTGCGCATGACATTTTGTGGCAGCTGGTAGTAGGGCAGGAGCTCGGCGAGCGTGGCGAGCTCGTGTTTGCCTTGCTCAACGTCATGTGCATATATGTTGCGCTCGGCTGTAAAGGCCAATAACAACAAAACGCTCATTGCCAGAGCGCCAGCTCCCACGGAGCCTCGTGCACGACGAGCAGCCGCACGACGTTCGCAACCTGCGTACAGCCAGCCGAATAGCCGCGCCTGACAGGTGATGGCCCCAAGAATGGCTAAGGTTGGTAGCACAACATCGGCGATACCTGGGTGAATTGCATCGCCAGCGCCAGGTGTGGTCAGGCTGTTCCAGATTACCGCATTGAGGTGAAACTGAAATACGCCAAAGACACGCGTATCAGCGTAAAGCAAGACGATTGCGAGGGTCCAGAGCGCTCCAAGTCGCAAGCCCAGCGCTGTTATCCGTGTTTGTGTATATGCCCACAGCAGACTGATCGATCCAGGCAGGATCGAAAGCATGCCGAGACTGCTCAGAAAGCCTAGTACGAGGAAGGCGATTCCACGTAGGCTTAAGTCTTCAGGTGCGCGCTGCAAATAGCCCAGCGCAACGATCCCGGCGATGCCGAGATTGATGAGCCAGAGCTGAAGTGCCGCAGCGATTCGCGGCCCTCGGTGGGGAGTGGCAGGGGAGTCCATGGGGGCTTGAAGCCTCCATGATTTTACGGTGCAGATCGCGCAGATGTTTGCTTACAAGCGCCCGGCTTTGCGTTCGCGGCCCAGCCACAATGTGTCGCAGTTGCCGGCCCGGAAATCTGGGTGTGCCAGCACGGCGCGGTGCAGCGGAATTGTCGTTGGAACACCTTCCACACGCGCTCCTGCAAGTGCACCTTCTAGGCGCTTAATGGCTTGTTCGCGCGTTTTTCCGGTTGCAATTACCTTGCCGATCAGCGAGTCGTAATACGGAGGAATTTTCGATCCGGGTTCAAGGTGCGTGTCGACGCGAATGCCCTCACCTGCGATCTCAAAATGTTCTAGCGTGCCAGGGGCGGGACGAAAGCCCTGCTCTGGGTCTTCGGCATTGATGCGTACTTCGATGGCGTGTCCCTGCCATATCACTTCGTCTTGCGAGAGTGGCAAAGGCTGGCCTGCAGCAATGCGGAACTGCCATTGTGCAAGATCCTGCCTAATGACCTGTTCGGTCACGGGGTGCTCGACTTGGAGGCGCGTGTTCATTTCGAGGAAGTACAGCTGGCCGTCCTCGGCGCGGAGGTACTCCATTGTGCCGGCTCCGGCGTAACGCCAGTGCGCGGTTGCGTGCGCGGAAAGTTCGCCGTAGTACGTACGCTGATCATTGTTGAGAGCAGGTGACCCAGCTTCTTCAATCAGTTTTTGGTGGCGACGTTGAATTGAACATTCACGTTCACCTAGGTGAATAGCTTGTCCTTGGCCGTCGCCGAAGACTTGAAACTCAATGTGCCGACCGCCTTCAAGATATTTTTCGAGGTAAAGCGCGGCATCGCCGAATGCGGCGGCTGCTTCACGGCGGGCCTCCTCAAATGCTACGCGCACTTCATTAGCGTTATTGCATCGCCGAATACCGCGGCCACCACCGCCAGCATCGGCTTTGAGTGCGACTGGATACCCAACGGATTCAGCCGCGTGTACGGCTTCTTCGGCACCGCTCAGTAAACCATCACTGCCGGGAACCACGGGCAGGCCAGCGGCCTGTGCCGCTTTGCGCGAGGCAACCTTGCGCCCCATTCGATCTATCACGTCAGGTGCTGGACCGATGAAAGAGACGCCGTGTTGTACGCACATCGAAGCAAAGCGTGCGTTCTCCGCGAGGAAACCCCAGCCCGGGTGCAGTGCCGAACAACGCGTCTGTTTGGCGGCCTGGATCAACCGTTCCATATCCAGGTAGCTCTGTGCAGCTGGGCCCGGTCCGAGGCAAACCACTTCATTCGCCTGCTTGAGGTAGGGGTAGCCCGCGTCTAGGTCGGCGGTGGAAGCGCCGCAGACGGCATCGATGCCAAGCT
>JAKVCF010000203.1 GCA_022447335.1 Planctomycetota bacterium
CGTCGCCAGTTGCGTCCTTCGAAGCAGGTGCGTGGGGTCGGTGTTGGTTACAACGCGAAAGGCGACCTATTCGCCTACGCTGCAACCTATGGTTCAGCCAACGTCAAGGTCAATATCTCGCAGCAATTGGCCGAATGGGTGCCCGGTTCGGGTATGGCATTCCAGTTGCCGGCCGCTGTGTCACCACGCTCCTTCCGAGATGGCATCATGATTTCTGGTGGCCAAGTGGACGTCGTGGCACGTGTCGAATCTCCAGCGCCGGCTAGGTTGCAGGGCTTCTGGTCGGTTAACGAGCTCTATTCGGGCGCGCTGAATGGCACGGGTTACGTTCGAACGCTCGAACTCAGCCCGAACTTCTCCGGCGTTGATGTAGCGGGCACTAATAAGGTAGTTATCTGGAGCGCGCGCCTCAAGAACTCAACTCTGGGTGAGACGCGCATCACGCTTGATGGCTTACGCTCGCTAGACACGGCAAACTACCTTGAAGGTACGGGGGGCCAGGATCGCGCGCCCTGGATGAAGAGCCTCTCTATCTCGCCGACTTTTGACGATGTTAACTTGCCGAATATTCTCGATGTCTTTGGTGGCACCTACATCAGTCAGCGCGTCTTCCACTTAAAGAACAACGGCACATCAGCGAGCCCGGTCTTTGAATGGCAAGTAGTGAACTGGACTCCGCCTGCGCGAGTGCAGGCGGTGCATGCTGATCCGCGATTTCAGCGTCCCAATGGCGCCTTGCTTTGGGTTATGACTACCGAAGGCCTGTATTCGTTGCGCGATCTTTCGAGTGACTGGACTAATGTGGAGGTTACCGAGTATCCGAAGTTTGAAAACCTCCCACTTGCTCTCGAGTTGCCACCGGACATGGCTACTCGTCCAATGGTCTATGCCATGACTTGGGGTGGCGGCTTGCTGAAGCTCGATTTGGAAAATGCTGCTCCGCAATGGGATCCGGTCGGCGTGAACTTTCCGGCCGAATGGGGAAACTGCTTTGCTTTCTCACCCAACTTCGGTTCAGGTAACCGTGTGATCATTGCTGGTGGTCAGAACGGCTTGTTATTCGGCCGAGATATTCCCGGTGCTTCTTGGCAGCGACTGCCGATGGACTACGCAACGGATAACCAGAATCCGGGCATTGCCTACTACGATCCGAACGATCCGGCGAACCCAGATCCGCAACGAAGGTGGGGGTGGAGCCTGATCAAGAATGTGGAGATTCCTCCGAGTATTCCGATCGAGTTTTTTGGCGGAAACGCAGCCTTCACGATCTCGGACAGTGCTTACTTGGAGTTTCCGCGTTTGGGCGGGTCCTTTGCCATTCGTTGTGCTTCTGGCCCAGGTATGGGTTCGATCACAGTGCAGGCGCTTGACTATCAGACGAGAGCGGTTTTACAGACGGTCCAACAAGATCTGGAGGCAACTGAGTACTCGATTGTGGAAGTGCCGATGACGATCGCGAATCCGATTGAGATGGTTATTCGGGTTACTGTCGATCTCGGCCAAGGAGAGTCCTTCTTCTTTGATGGCTTTCGCTTCCAGGATCTATAGGCGCTAGGCCGCCATTCGCGAGATCGAGCGCTAGAATCCTCCCCCCAAAGCTGGCATGAGCTCCCTCCGCGTTATTGGTCCGGTCCCGCCTGGACTTCCTTCTGCTTTTCGCCCACTCCCGCGCGCTGGAGTAGTGCATGTTGTTTCTGAAGCCATGGAGCGTGGATTTGGTTCAGATGGTTTGCCTTGGGCCAATATGGGGCAGGGTGCGCCAGAGACTGGTCCTCTGATTGGTGCGCCGAATCGCATGGCGCGCCTGGAGTTTGATTGCGATGCGCATGAATACGCGCCACTTGCTGGAGTGATGGCTCTTCGTGAAGCGGTCGCAGCGCTTTACAATACGCGTTATCGCAAGGGGCAGGCTAGTCAGTACACGGCCGAAAACGTGCTGATCTTCCCAGGCGGTCGTGCTGGGCTGACACATTGGGCTGCGACCTTGGGTAGTGGTTCAGTGGGCTATCTCGTGCCGGATTACACGGCATACGAAGGACTCTTTGAAACAGTGGGAAAGGCGACGCCGGTGCCGATAGAGGATCCTCGTTTAGCCGATCCTGGTAATAGTGCCGAAGCGCTTGGTGAGGCCATCGCGATGCGCAATTTGTCGTCGGTTTTACTTAGCAATCCTGGTAATCCGACTGGGCGCGTGCGCAGCGATGAAGAACTGTCTGCTTGGGTCGCAATAGCGTCTCGGGCTGGTACCGTTCTCGCTCTGGATGAGTTTTATGCGCATTATGTTTACGATCGCGATACTCCTGTTTCGGCGACAGCTTTTGTTCAGGATGTGGACCGTG
>JAKVCF010000204.1 GCA_022447335.1 Planctomycetota bacterium
ATTCACTGGGCAGATGCGCTCGGAAGCTGCGCGCGAGACCTTCGTTCGTGCGCGTGCGCGTGTGGCTGTGGGTTCGGCCGGCGAACATGCGCGATGGATGTTGGGTGATACTCATCCGGCGTTGGATTCGACTCCATGGTGGGATAGCGCAGACGAATGGCGGTTGAGTGGAACCGGTCCGCTGCCTCAATCGCTTGGCGGTCCATGGGAGGTTGTCGATGAGTCGTGGGGGATTGAATCGGAGTCGATGCAGTCACTTGTTTCGTTGGCAACGGCTCCACCGCTGCTATTGCAGAATTTGCTGCATCCCTGCTTCCTATCCGAAGACGCTACCTTTGGCGATTCCAGCTTGGCGGTCACTTCGACCGAGGGCTTCCCTGACACAGGCTTCCTGCTACTTGGCTCAGAGTGGATCGAGTACCAGAGCAAGACCAGTAGTACATTTGATGAGATCACGCCTGCGACCGAGCCACCTGAAGATCTGGATTCGACGCGTTACCGCGCCGGTTGGGCGCTTATCGATGCACGCATTGTCAACTTAGTCCTAGCCCGCCTGCGCTTTGGCGAGCAGCGTGCCCCCGAGTTCTTTGACGATCTATTCACTTTTAACTTTGGTGATTCCAGCACACCGTTGTTGCCGGAAGCCGACCGTCGTCTATTGACCGATATGTGTTGGTTGTCCACGGGCGCATTTGGCGAACCCGAGTTGCAGCCGGCTTTCTGGACGGTGGGTCCGCCGCCCGAGCAGCGTCCTGAGTTGGTGCGCATGCAGGATGCTTCTGGCCTTTCGCCGGGCACCATGGTGCGTGTGGAGTCACCCGAAATTGGCTTCTCGATCGACAGTTTGGTGCTGTCTGCGGGTAATGGCGCGCTGATTCTCCCGCAGGCGCTACCAGCGGAACTCCCGGCCTGGCGCACCACGGTGACTCCGTTCCGGCGCGACCCGGTCGATATCAATGCCTGTCAGCGTGAGATTCTCGAAGCTCTGGTACTTGGGCTACGTTTCCGCGGCAGGCCCAACATCATCACGACCGAGCGCCCCTCAGGTTTTAGTCGCAATCACTACGTTTCGGCTTCGAAGGCGCGTGTCTTTGCCGATGCCGTGTTTCAGGCGCGGCCGATTCAGGGGCCAGATGACCTTTGGCGCCGTGTGCTCGAGCCAGCTCTGCGCGATGGCAGTCTGAGTCACGCGGATTGCTGGGTGATCCATCTCAATGGCCTCGATCCGAATCATGGTTCACTTGCGACCAGCACGACCGGTTTTGCCTACCGTACCGGCGACCGTTTTCGCCAGCGTGTCAATGCCGCGCACCGTTCACGCCTTGGTCGCACGCTGTCGCGCGCTGCAGCTGAGCAGGATGTGCAGGTTGCACCAAGTGGTCCACTGCTTCAGGTTTGGGAGACTCAGCAGGACTTTGAAGAGGCGGGTCGCTACGCCCGCGGCCTGCATAAGGTGGTCACACTTCCGAATGCGCGTCATCGCCTGGGCGGTCATGCTGATGGGCAGAATCCGGATGGATTGACTTTCCGTGTTGGTTCTTACGGCCCGACTCCCTTCACGTCCGAGTCCGATGACCCGGAGCTTTCCGCGTTGATTCCACTGCCGGCGGAAGATCACTGGGAAGGTAACCGAGGCCGCGTCGAGCACTTTCCTGCCGAGAACTCGCCATTGGGCTGGAACGTGGGCGAACAGGGGCCGCGTCCGGACGTTTTGGATAACTACAACATCGCGATCGATGACAACGGATCCAGTGATGATGCGCCTCTGACGGTACAGGGCTGGTTTCGCATGCCGGAGTTTGGCGCAACGGAAGGGGTGCTACTTGAGATCTCGGGAGACTATGTCGACAGGCAGAAGCTAGTGATCGCTTTTGAGGAAGGCTCGCTCTTTGTGCGTGCCTACGACAACGCGGGTGACGACCCGCAAGATGAAGACAATATTGAGCAGGCGCTGACCATCGAGATTGACCCCGCTGAGTTCCCGCTTGAGAATCGCTGGTTCCATGTTGGCGCGCTTCTTCGCGCGGTGCGTGCAGGTGGGGTGCAAGCCATTGTGGACGGAGTTCCGCGTGGGGAGATGCACGGCTTCACGCTTCTATCGGAGGCGCTGTCAGGTTATGCGCCTGGTGACACCGACCCGACCATCGCAGTGGAGAGCACTGAGGGGTTTCCGTCACGCGGTGTGATTCGAATTGGCAACGAAGTTATTGAGTACAGCGGCAAGACTGAGAATAGCTTTATCACGGCGCGTACGGGGGGGGC
>JAKVCF010000205.1 GCA_022447335.1 Planctomycetota bacterium
CCGCGCTGCGGTCGCCGAAGCCCGTCAGGCTAACAACGCAAGTCTGGCAGCTTTGGGCTCCTGGGTCACCGGCGAGTACACCAAGTCTCTCGAGTTCGTCTCTGGCGACGACGATCTAGCCACCTTCCTTCGCGGATCCAGTCTGCTGGAGCTTGGGCGGTCGGATGCCGCTGCCGAAGCTCTGGACACGGCCCACACTGCTCCCGATCCGACTCTTGCAGCTACCGCGCTCGAATCGCGTGTCGCAGCACGTGACTTTGACGGTTTCGCAAAGGCGTTGGCTAAGGCCAAGCTCGCTGAGCACGACGTGCGCTATTTCGCTGCTCTGCAGAACGAAATCGAAGGTGATTACGCTGGCGCAATCGAAGGCTACCGTGAGGTACTCGCAGACAACGAAGGCCACATCTCGGCCCGCTTTCGCCTTGCCTACCGCCTTGACCTCATGGGTGAAGACAGCCAGGCCATCAGCGAATACGAGGTGCTGCTCGAAGCTCGCCCGATTCCAAGTGCGGCGCTCATCAATCTAGGCGTCCTCTACGAGGACCGTAACGACTTCGAGAGAGCTTGTGGTTGCTTTGGGGCCGTTCTGCGCCGTGACCCATCCAACGCCCGTGCGCGCCTCTATTTCAAGGACGCCCATGAGAGCCTCGACATGTACTACGACGAGGACCTCGAGCGCAAGGAGGATAAGCTCATGCAGATCCTGCGCACCCCGATCAGCGATTTTGAGCTCTCGGTCCGCGCCCGGAACTGTCTAGCAAACATGGACATTCGCACGCTCGGCGACCTGGTCTCGCGCAGCGAGCCGGAGCTCCTTGAGTTCAAGAACTTTGGCGAGACTTCGCTGAACGAAATCAAGCGCGTGCTGACCCAAAAAGGTTTACGCCTGGGGCTACGCCGTGAAGATGGCAGCTTTATCGTCCCGGATGAGTTCGAAGGTGGCGGCGACGGCTCTGACATCGATCTCGAATGGCTTGGCGAAATCACCGACGAACAGCGCGAAGCTCTGGAACTGCAAATCAGCTCGCTCAGCCTCTCGGTGCGCTGCCATCGCGCGCTGGTCGAGCGCCTAAATCTTCAGCGCGTCGCAGACATTCTGCGCTACACCGAAGAAGACCTGCTTGCCATGCCGAACTTCGGCGTCACCTCGCTCAACGAATTGCAGCACAAGCTCGAAGAGTTCAACCTTCGCTTGCGCAAGGCCAAGGAGCTCCGTCAATAAGCGGACTCGTCGCGCATGTATGAGTTCCTGCGCGGCGAGGTCTCCAAGTTGGGTGACGACTGGCTAGTGCTAGACACCGGCTCGGTAGGCTACCGCCTACACGTCTCCCGGCAGACAGCGACCGCGCTTACAGTCCGCAGTCAAGCCCAGGTTCTCGTGCATTACCATGTCACTGAGAGCGCCCAAGCTTTCTACGGCTTCGCTACAACCATCGAGCGCACGCTGTTCCGTCGCCTACTTCAGGTCAACGGCGTGGGTCCCAGCTCAGCGCTTGGCCTACTTTCTGCGATGCCGCCTGACGAATTAGCGCGCACTATTCTGGACGGGAATCTCAAGGCGCTGACTTCGATCAAAGGTGTCGGCAAAAAGACGGCCGAACGGTTAGTGGTCGAGTTGCGTGACCATCTCGGCGAGTTGTCCGGCCCAACGCCATCGGGCGCGCACGGCGCGGCATCTAATGACGAGCTTGTTCAAGTGCTTGTCGATCTCGGCTCCGCTCCACGTCAGGCGCAAAAGTTGGCTCAAGCTGCTCGAGAACAACTCGGCACGAACGCTGATTTCCAAGAACTACTCCGGCATGCCCTACACGCCGGGGCGACCGACTAGGCCCTAGTCTGCCGCACAGACACCCGACTTCTTCTGCAGGTGCGGGTAAATCGGACGACGCTCACAGAGGTCTGCGACTTCACGACGAACTGCATTTTGCACAGCCTCGTCCTCGGGAGCTCGCAGGAGACGGTCCATCCAGGCAGCAACTGTCACCATATCCTCCGGAGTAAATCCGCGCGTCGTGACCGCTGGAGTACCAATGCGAATCCCTGAAGTGAGCATTGGCTTTTCGGGGTCAAATGGAATCAGATTCTTATTCACCGTGATTCCGCCTGCATGCAAGACATCTTCCGCAACAGCGCCGGTGATACCCGGACCCTCCGGCCCACGTAAGTCGACGAGCATTAGGTGGTTATCAGTTCCACCCGAAACCAGTCGATAACCATGCGTAACCAAAGCTTCGGCAAGCGCTGAGGCGTTCGCCAA
>JAKVCF010000206.1 GCA_022447335.1 Planctomycetota bacterium
AACTAAGGCCAACCTCAAGAGGCGGCTAGCCGAACCACTTCGATTTGTGCCACAGCTATTTTACAGTGAGGACTTCGAACTTCACTATGACCATCGATTTCCGACATTGAACGATCCTGGGCTGCCGGTTCTTGCGCATATCCAGACACCTCGTACCGAAGATGATGTTGTTATGCGACAGCTCGCCCCTGAGCTATCAGCTGACTGGATTGATGGAAAAGCCGACTACCCACCAAACCTCCGAACTTGCCACAGACTTATCGAACACACACCCGGCGATACACAAAGCCGAAAGCTCGATCGCATACAGTCGGACATTCTAGATTTCGCAAAGAATCAACTTGATCAGATCGAACATAAGGCACTCGAGTCCGAAGGTGCTGGTCGGCTGTCGCCTATCGACCGCGAGGAATTCCTGCGTGACACCGCCCAGTTGCAGGAAGCCCTTAACGATCCAATTAACTCATCATACGTGAGCGCAAAGGCCAAGAGCATCATGATGCTCATGGCGCAGAGAGAGACGGAAAGTGTCAATAATCGGAAATCTGAGATTGAAATCGAACTGGCTGATTTCCGCGCTGCAACATTAACGCCCGCAGCCGGCGAGATCATTGAGCAGATTCAAACCTACCTTGACGATCCACACCCAAGATTTTCATACATCGAGGAACTGCTCGGCCAGCTCCGTACCCCAAATTCTCTGATTGACACCGATATCGATTTTGAGACAAGCCAGCCGCTACTTTCACCACAGTCAATACGGCAGGATCTGACTGACATTGAACAGGCCTATCAAAGCCAAAGTCCAATCGTACAAGTAGTCGAGTCAAAGAGCAGAAAATCCTCAATTCGGGTTGTTCTCCGGCATGGCCGACTCTATGAAGCCCTCGTAGACGGCAAATTGAATCGACT
The DNA here is from genome assembly GCA_022447335.1 of Planctomycetota bacterium. Lineage (GTDB taxonomy): Bacteria > Planctomycetota > UBA1135 > UBA1135 > UBA1135. The sequence continues at coordinate 913 of JAKVCF010000206.1, forward strand.
CCCTGATGGGATTCCACAGGAGTCACTAGTTGGCTCAGATGGCCGACCGACGAGAGACCAACTGAAAGAGGTGGCCACTTCGTGGTTCGATCTGGCCGCGAAGACCCGCACGGATAAAAGCGGACGTGCCGAACTTGAGCGGCTCCTGCGGTGGCTTGGGTTCGATCCCAAACAGGTTAATCCTGAACAGACGAAGACCAGACTTGGCGACGAGTTTGCAGTCACTCTCAATCGACCCATCACCGATCCTACCATTTGCCCGCTACCTTCCGCCGGCTCCAAGGCAGACGGGCGATATCGGGTCCTTGTACTCAATCCAAATACCCTTGCCGCAAAAGGGGATTTTAAGCAGGTTCCAACCCGCGTCTTTGAAGAGGTCCAGCGGGATAAGCGGAACCAGACCATTGTGGTATGCCCCAAAGGGATCTCGTATAGGAACAGACAGGATCTTGCTGACGAATGTCGGACTTCTAGTCACGGCCTACTCCTACTTGACGAATACCTGCTCCAAAGGCTCCTCCAGGAAACGGATCAGCGAAGCAGACTCCGCCTGTTTTTCCGATTTACCCTGGCGTTCTCTAGCAGCAGTCCGTTTAGCATCAAAGCCAGCGTCCTCGCCCCGGAGATGTTCTTCGGACGCACAGAGGCAATCCGCCGAATTACATCAATGCAGCATCAGTCCGGCCTTCTCTATGGCGGCCGCCAGCTCGGCAAGACAGTTTTATTGAAAAAGGTGACGGCCGACTACAACCAGCCAGCTGATGGCATAGTCGTGACCTATACGGACATACTCAATACATACGCGATTCGAAACTCTGAAGGCGCGGATCACATCTGGGCGGCAATCGGAAATGAGCTCTACACCGCCGGCGTTCTCGACCGCCATGCATCGAATAAGGACACAATCCGCAAGCGGATCACGCAATGGCTCGAAGAGGATCGCGACCGCCGCATCATTATGCTCTTCGATGAAACTGACAAGTTTCTAGAGAGCGATCGCGATATGCTAGACAGCAGCGGGCGATTCAGTTGGCCGAATGTCCGCGCACTTCTCAGCCTTAGCAACGCCACTGAGCAACGGTTCAAATTCGTACTCGCCGGCCTCCACAATGTGCAACGCGCCACACGTGATGTCAATAATCCAGTTGCGCACCTCGACGAACCCATTGCTATCGGGCCAATGCATAAGGCGGACACCCGACACGCGCAGCAGCTGGTCGAAAACCCTTTCGCCGCAATGGGTTACGAGTTCCACGACGATAATGACATTCGTATCATTCTAGCTCGGATGATCTACTACCCAGGCCTGATTCAGATTTGCTGCGATGACCTACTCAAGCAT
>JAKVCF010000207.1 GCA_022447335.1 Planctomycetota bacterium
CCAACATCCAGCACGACGGCACCCGGCTTGATCCATGAGCCGCGCACAAGCTCCGCCACACCGACTGCGGCCACCACAATGTCGGCGGCAGCCACTTCGGCCTCAAGGTTCGCGGTCCGGGAGTGACAGACTGTGACCGTACAGTTCTTCTGCAGCAGCAAGAGTGATACCGGCTTGCCAACAATATTACTGCGCCCGACCACGACAGCCTTCTTGCCACTCGGGTCGATGCCGGTCTCGACCAGAAGCCGCATACAGCCTTTGGGCGTGCATGGCACCGGTGCGGGCCGGCCCTGCATGAGCGCCCCTTGGTTGAGAGGATGGAAGCCATCAGCGTCCTTAGCTGGGTCGATCGCAGCCAGCACAGTATTTTCGTCGTAGTCGTAACCCTTTGGCAGCGGCAGCTGCACCAGAATCCCGTGCACACCAGCATGCTCATTCAGCCGCTTCACTTCGGCCAGAACGGCCGACTGTCCTGCGTCTGCAGCAAGCCCTGAATGAAAGTTGGCCATGCCGACCTCCTCACAAGCGCGCCGCTTGTTACGCACATAAACCTGGCTCGCCGGGTCTTCGCCGACGATCACGGTAGCCAAACCTGGGCGCGGGTGGCCGGCAGCAACCCCGGCAGCGATCTGCTCTTTAAGATCGGCGCGCACACGTGCTGCCAAGGCTTTGCCATCGAGGATCTGAGCGGTGGAGGACTGCATCTATTCAGGGCGGGAAATCTGAGCGCCTTAGCGCCTAGAATGCCAGCGAGACCGCGCCGTGACCAGCCTCACTCCGATCGTTCGTATTCTGCTCATCACCTGGGCAGCTGTCTGGGTACTCAGCTACTCGCTGCTCCTTGGCCAAGTCTCGCTTTACGAGTGGCTTGGCTTTACCCCGGCTGCGATCCTCCGTGGTCACCCTGCTGCCCTAACGGGCATTTTCTTCTACCCCTTTCTACATCAACCCACGCTTCTTCCCTGGCACTTACTGATTAACTGCCTGCTCTTTTTCTATTTTGCACCCGAAGTCGAGCGCCTCAATCCTGGGCGCAAGTTCATCCGGCTATTAGCCCTCGCCTCGGTCGCTGGCGCCACAGCTATGTTCCTGTTGCACCTAGTGACAGGCAGATTCCCTGGGCCAATGTTTGGCGGCTCCGGACTGGTGAGCTGCTGCTTTGCTTTCCTGGCCGCGGTCTACCCTGACCTGCGAATCTCGCTGATCGTAATCCAGTTGCGGCTGCTGCCCTTGTTCTTGGTCGTAACCTGTTTTGATCTGCTACGCCTGACCACTGATCTAGTAGGCACTACAGGCAGTAGCGTCGCCGCTGAGGTTCACCTAGCCGGCGCGCTGGTCGGCTGGACAGCAGCAGGGGGCTGGGGAAAATTCCTGCCCGCCCGCGCAATGCAGGCGCGCACTCAACGATGGCGCGCAAAAAGAAAGCAAACTGCTGAGAACCGCGATCAAACCGAACTGGATCGTATTCTCGGCAAGATTAGCAAGGGGGGAATTGGCTCGCTGACCCCATCGGAACGTAAGTTCCTAGATCGTCGCAGCAAGCGCTGAACGGGTAGAATCAGAGGATGCTATCGGGGCTCCTCCTGACTGTCTTAGCTATCGCTGTACCGCTCCAACAGGATGCGAATGCGGCCTTTCAGAAGCAGTTCGACCAAGCCATCAAGGTGGCCGACCGGGTTAATCAAGACCGGGCGGTGCAAAAATACCGCCGCGCTGCTTTTGACACTTTCATGGCCAAAGTTGAACGGGCCAAGTGGGAGGATGAGTGGATCCAGAACTTTGCAGGCTCTTGGAAACGTGTCTACCGCTCGAACTTCCCAGAATTCTACTCCAAGTATCTAACCGATCTCGAGCCATCGAAGGCGACTCAGCGCAATAAGACTATTACCCGCCTCGCGCAACTCTACGAAGTCAACCGCCAGGCAATCGCCTCGCGCAGCCCGGAGGATTGGCAGAAAATGATTGAGGGCATCGAAGCGGGGGGGATCCTACTTGAGCTGATGCAGACGGAAGACAGGTACTACCAAGGAATCTGTCAAATGTTCCTGGCGTACGCCTACAACACCGGTTATCGCGATGGAGGCGGCGATGACTTTCAGGCACTCAAGGCGACCGAAGCATTCCTCGAACTACGTGAAGAGCTAGATCTGACCAACGACGCCGATTTCCAAAACATGGAGAAACTGCTGATTGAACTGCAGGATCGACTCGGCATCGAGATCAAGAAGGATGAT
>JAKVCF010000208.1 GCA_022447335.1 Planctomycetota bacterium
CCGCACGCGGCATCGGGAAAGGTTCGGACTCAGACAACTCAGAAGCTTGGGAAAGTCAGTAGGAAAGCAACCAAGTTATATGCTGCATGCAACAAGATACAGTCGCGCAGGCCATAACCATGCAGACGAACGCAACCCAGGATGAGACCCAGAAATAAAATGGGTAGCCACACCGTCGGCGGATGTAAAGCAGCGAAAGCCACGGCCGGAAAGACCACGGCTAGAAAGAACGGTGGGTGACCCGCCTGCTTCGCCATGCGCGCAGCCGCGGCAAAGGCAGCACCTCGAAAGAGAAGTTCCTCCAAGGCAGGGCCAATAAACACTGCCATGCCAAGCGAAAGCCAGAGGGCGCCACCTTCCAGCTGGTGCATACCGGCAACCAACTCAGTCGGAAGCGCTCCGCTAAAAACTCCTTCAACCAGGTGCCGATTCCACGTCACCACCACGGCGAGCAAAGGCAAAATGGCGACGAACGCGAAGACTGGGCGCGAGAGCTTCGCGCCGCCCCAGGGGAACATGCCGCTCCCCCCAAGGCCACGGTCCAGGCCCAAGAGAAATAACAGAGCTGCGAACAAGCCTGCACTCTGCAAAACAAGCCGCTCCGGAGCGGCCGGAGAAACTTGCTTGTCGATCAAGTCGAAATGCAGCAAACCAGTCGGCACGAAGAACAAAATCAAAAAACCGATTAATAGTGCTAGTCCGCTGATGCGTGTATCCGGCAACACCGGACCTTGTTGACGGCGTAAGTCATCAACTTCGAACCGATCGGGAGCAACCCCATTGAGGTAAAGCACAGAAAAAGCAGCCATGGCGACCAACCCAGTCAAGCCAAGTACGGGCAGTAAGGCAACCAGGTAAGCGAGTGAAAGCAGCATGCCTACCTAGCTCGAAACTGTGGACTGACCAGCTATTAGTCCCTGCATCGGCGAACTGGCCGATGCATAGAGGCGCTTGTCCATGCGACCAGCGAGGAAGCTATCGCGCCCAGCATCACAAGCAAGACGCACCGCATGCGCCATACGTACTGGATCTTGTGCCTTGGCTACGGCGGTGTTGAGCAACACCCCGTCTGCGCCAAGCTCCATCGCCACGGCAACGTCACTAGCTTGCCCCACACCAGCATCGAGCAGAATCGGCACTCCTGCCTGCTCAACGATCAGGCGCACGTTCAGTGGATTGAGAATCCCCTGCCCACTGCCAATCGGACTGCCAAGCGGCATCACCGCTGCAGCACCAGCTTCCTCAAGACGCTTGGCAAGACGCACATCATCGCTGGTGTAAACCAGCACCGTGAAACCCTCGGCGACCAATTGATCGAGTGCACGCAGAGTATCCACTGGATCAGGCAATAGCGTCTTGGTATCACCCAGCACTTCCAGCTTGACTAGATCTGTTTCGAGCATCTCCCGGGCCAACAAGCAGGTACGCACCGCCGACTCGGCGTCAAAACAACCCGCCGTATTGGGCAACAAGGTATAGCGATCGCGGTCGAGATAATCGAGCAGACCCTCGCCAGCCGGCTCGTCGTTCGGAATCCGACGCACTGCCACGGTGACGCAGTCCGTGCCTGAGGCGTCGAGCGCCGCAGCCATAGTTGGATAATCGGCGTACTTGCCAGTGCCAAGGATCAGCCGCGAGCGGAGGGTGAAAGCGCCAAATTGCAGCGCCGGGGGTACAGAATCGAGCTTACTCAAAGTGGATCAGCCGCCGCCGACCAGGCGCACAACTTCGATGCGATCTCCTGGCTCAACCAACGTTTCTAAGTGATCTGCGCGTCGAATCACACATTCATTACGCTCGACCGCAACGCCCAGTCCTGTCGCGTCGAGCTGCTCGAGCAGTGCAGCGACACTGAGAGCTGGAACCCAAGGTCGAGCACTGCCATTCAGCCAGAAGCGGCTCTCAGCCGGGTCGCTAGCGGCCCCTTGGCCCGGCGTGGGCTCAGAGGATGCGGTCATCGAACGAAAAAGCGCAAGGAAAGGCCCTCCGGAAGAACTTGATCGCGCGTAGACGGCGTCCCGGAGGTTGGTATCATAGGCTCCCTCCGAATCGACTTCGGACGATTCATAGGGTGATCCCAGCGATCCCCGCCAGGAGATCCGATCCATCACGGCAAGCCGTGAAGTCGGTGTGCAGGAAACTGCGCACCTTCTTTTTTTGGCCGGACTTCTCGGCGAGAATTGCCGCGCTTTTGCGCAAGCCCATCTCTAAAAAGCACTTACCACGAACCATGC
>JAKVCF010000209.1 GCA_022447335.1 Planctomycetota bacterium
GGGCGCGTCATCCTTTCCAGGGTGAAGGAACAGTTGGTCTCCCTTGTGCGTCTGCAGCACCTCGATGAGAGGATCCGCACGCAGACAAAGCGGCTTGCCTCGATCCCAGATGAGTTAGGTGAGCGCGAGGCGGCTTTTTCTGCACGTGAGGCAGCAGCCGAGCAGCTCGAGGCTGAACGTAAATCCTGCTTGGCGCGCGCTCAGCATCTCGAGAATGATGTCTCTAAGCACGAGGAGCGTGTCCAGAAGCTCGAAGAACAGATTCACGGAGCGCGTGATGCGGGTGCCGTCAGCGTAGCGCAGCACGAATCCGACGCGCTACACGCCAAAATCGGGGCGGCTCAGGAGGAGGCTTTGCAGTTACTCGAAGAAGCCGATCGCTACGCTACCGAGCGGGATTCGGCGCGTGCCGTGGTTGAAGAGCAGCGCGCTGAACTGACCAGCTTCCGCGAGATCGTAGTCAGTGACGAAGCCAGTCTAGGCGAGGTTTTGAAGGAACTGCAAGCTGAGCGCCTAGTCCTCTCAGCGCCTCTTGCCGAGACAGCTAAGCAGATTTACGCCAAAGTTGCTGAAGCGCGTAACGGCCGCGCTGTCGCAGTACTGCGCGGCAACAGTTGTTCAGGTTGTGGCGCAAACCTTCCGCCCAATGAGCAGGTCAAAGTCGGCGCCGCTACTGCCTTACATACCTGCCGTTCTTGTGGCCGCATTTTGGTTTCGCAAGAGATCTGGGTTGCCGGGGCGGAATAGTGCAACGTGGTAAGATTGAGCGAAATGTTGGCCCTCAGCTCGCTCGTTCTAGCCGCGGTCGTGCCGCAAGATCCGCTCCAAGCTCAGATGCCCAAGGAAGACTTGGGTGTCCGTGCCTTCTTGGAGGCGTACCCCGAATACGACGGTCGTGGTATTCGTGTTGCGATTCTTGATACTGGCATCGACCCGGGACACCCTTTTTTGCAGCGTACTGCGACAGGGGAGCGCAAAATCGTCGATTGGTATGACGCGACCACAGACGGCCGCCTAGCCGTGCAGCACACAGCGCAGCCCGAGGGCGCCCGTCTGATGGGCCTCTCTGGCCGATTGCTGGAACTCGGGCGCCACTACGTTCCGGGTGCGAGCTATGGCCTGATCCGTCTCGATCTGGGTTGGTTGCCGGACGACCTAGAAAGGCGCCTAATGAGTGAGCGGCGCGCGGACTGGGGCAAGGCCAAGGAGTCCTTCGAAGATGATCAGGTGGCGGGCGTCACCGGTGACGCTGAGAAGGATCTTGCCGCGGCCGAGCGAGCGCATGACTATGAGAAATTTTCAGACGAAGGTCCAGTATGGGACTTGATCGTGTTTGAGCAAGACGGTGTGCGTAAGGTCGTGATTGACAACGATTGCGACGGCGAATTGGACGAGGAACTCGCATTGCGCAATTTCCGTGATACAGGCGACTGGGCGACGCTGGGGGATGAAGCGCTGATGAACTATGCGGTGGGATTTGAGGGTGAGAGTGAGATCGTCATTTACTTCGATGCACACGGCCACGGTACGCACGTGGCGGGCATTGTCGGCGCTTTTGAAGGAGTTGCTGGTCGTATGAATGGCATCGCGCCCGGCGTCGAATTGGTCTCGATCAAGATCGGCGACGGCAAGTTCGGTGGGAGCACTAGTGGCTACGCGATCTCGAAGGCATTGGATTTCGCCGTGGAGTCAGGTTGCCAAGTGGTCAACATGAGTTTCGGCGGCCCTTCTTTTGCGGCCGACGGTCGCGAGCCCGATGGTTGGGCAGTTGAAGAAGCTACCAAGCGCGGTCTTTGCGTTGTGACTTCGGCTGGAAATGAAGGGCCAACTCTGACCACTGTCGGCGCTCCGGCTACGACCGAATCAGCTTTCTCGATAGCCGCTGCGATCTGGCCAGATACGGCCAAGGCAAACTATGCTTCGCTCGATCCAGTGGACCCAGTGCTATTCGACTTCTCGAGCCGCGGGCCGTTGCCGACGGGCGCTCTTGGCATTGATTACGCAGCTCCTGGAGCGGCGCTCTCGCCGCTTCCCTCTTGGGGAATCAGCAAAGGCGAGAATTGGAACGGCACCTCAATGGCTGCTCCACAGATGGCGGGCTGCATCGCGCTATTACACAGTGCGGCGCGAGCCGAAGGTATCAGTCGTACGCCGGCTCGCATCGATCGCGCAATGCGTTTATCGGCGCAACCGATGGGGCAGCATGCCTGGGTCGAGCATGGCCC
>JAKVCF010000021.1 GCA_022447335.1 Planctomycetota bacterium
CGCTGGCGGTCATTTGCCTCAAGTCGATGGAGAAGGAACTTAATCGGCGTTACCAAACAATGAGGGATTTTGCCGATGACTTGCGGAGGTTTCTCGCGGACCAGCCGATCTTGGCCAAGCCTCCTTCGGTCATATATAAGAGTCGGAAGTGGGTTCAGAGGAACTACATGGCGGCGGCATGTCTCGGCGCCATTGTCGCGGGGTTTTTAGCAAGCACCGTTCTTTGGCAACGCGCTGAGTACAACAGGAAGATTGCAAACTCTGCCGCGACCGCACTTGGAGAAGTCGTGTCAGCGCTTGCTCCTTCTGGTGCTAGTAGCGCTCCGGAGAGGACTAAGAAGCTGCTTGATGATGCAGAGAGCAGCATCCGGGAGAGGGTGGCTTCCCCGGCCTTGCGGGCACAAGTTTTTGTTTCCCTTGCGAAAGTTGTCAGGGAGGCGGGGGATTATCGTCGGTCCTTAGGCCTTTTAGATGAAGCGAAAGCCATTTTTGAAGCGGGCGATCTTTTTGATGGCGAAGTCCTCATCACTGTTCAAGGGGCTCGTGGAGATGCTTTAATGAATGCGGGCGAGTTCGAACAAGCAAAAACAACATACATAGAGCTCCTCGAAGAAAAGCGGGCTCTATATGGGAGTCAGCACGTGTCATATTTCTCGACCTTAAACGGGCTTGGATCTGTTGAGGCGCAGCTTGGCAATTTTGAAAAAGCAGAAGGATATCTCTCGGAGGCATTTAAGGGGCTACGAGAGGCCCACGGTCTAGATAGTCTTATTACTCTGAGGCCCCTAAACAACTTGGGCGCGGTATTTCAAAAGCTCGATAGGGATGACGAAGCTTCTGAGGCATTAAGGATGGTTGTAGAGGGGAGAAAGAAGCTGCTTGGCGATGATCACCCAGACACGCTTTCTGCGTTGAGCAACTGGAGCGCACACTCCGCGATGATGATGCAAAAAAAGGTCGGCGAATACCAAGGTGCCGATGCAGTCCGCAGTGACCCTGACATGCTCGGCCGCGTTGTGGCTCAGTTCAATGATGTGATTAAAGCGCAATCAGAAACGCTTGGTGAAGGGCATCCCGACACGTTGAGAACCTCCTATAACCTAGTCATCTTGTTGCAAAATTCTGAGCAGATAGAAGAGGCTGAGGAGTTGGCAGTAAAGACGCTGAAGCGCGCTCGAGTCTCAATGGGGGATTCTCATTTAATGACCCTCACAACAATGAGCACTCTTGCGGGCTTATCGGATCAACTTGGTAAAGAGGCAAGGGCCGGAGCGCTACACCAGGAAGCCGTTGCTGGGGCGGTTGAGAGCCTTGGCGATAAGCACCCTATTACAAACGATATTGTTTGGCGGTACGCGCAGCATTTAGTGGCGATACGCGAGTACGATTTAGCGGCAAAACAGGCTAGGTTTGCACTTCCTGGTCATATTGAGCAGTTTGGAGAAAGTCATCCATACACCGTAGGTCTCAAGCAGATGCTTGGGTTCTTGGAGACGAAGGAGCGCCTCATTCTTGCCTGGGAGCTGGTCGATCCCGATCGCAAAGATCTGGACACCGATGTCGCTGAGGGCTTGCGGCTGATTGAAGCGGCTTTAACGGCGCACGACCCTAAATATCTTTGCCACCATGGCGGAGACTGCCCCTATGACACGTTGGCTTGGGCTCACTATGCCAATGGGAACTACGATGAAGCGATTAGTGCGTCAAAGCGCGCGCTCGAGCTGGCGCCGGAAGAGAGGAAGACAATGTATGAGGGGTATTTAGATCGCCTTCAGCGGATGATCGCCGCGCAGGAAGATTAGGCTATAGATCGCTTGCAGGCAGTGGCTTGCTGAATAACCACCCTTGCCCGTATTCGCATCCCAAGGTCATTAGGATTTCAAGCTCACCTTCGGTTTCAATGCCCTCTGCAACGATATCGAGGTTGAGGCTTTTCCCGAGCTCTGCAATAGTTTGCAGGATCGATTGAGACTCTTTATTTGAATCTACGCTAGATACAAATGCGCGGTCAATTTTTAATGTGCTTATCGGAAAGTCTTTGAGGTATGCGAGGGACGAATAACCAGTGCCAAAGTCATCTAAGCTAATTTGTGCCCCGGTTTCTTTGATTCGATTTAACGCTTCGATGGCCTGCTCGCGTTGGTGCATCATTGCGGTTTCAGTTACTTCGAGCTTTAGTTGCTGAGGTGGGATGTTGGCCTTCCGCAGGGCGTCTTCTAGGTAATGGGTGAGCCTTCGGTCTTTTAGCAACTGAACTGCCGATAAATTTACACTCATAAATAGGCCGTCGTTCCCGTCTCGTTCCATGATGTTCGCGAGAGTTTTGCAAGACTCAGTGAGAGTGAAATTTCCGATTTCAAGGATGAGCCCGCCATCGTTTTCAGCAACAGGAATAAACTCTGCAGGAGAAATCGGCCCTCGATCTGGATGAGTCCACCGGCATAGAGCCTCATACCCAGCGATAGTCCTGTCTTTTAGCCGGACGATTGGCTGGTACCAAGTCTCCAGTTGGCGTTCCTTGAGAGCGAGCTCTAAGTCGGACTCCATGCGCCACATGGCGATCGAGTGCATTTGCATAGTTTGCGATAGAAACGCTTGTTGCCCACCGCCATCTTTAGCTTGCTTTAGCGCTGTTCTTGCGTCATTTATCCAAATGATTGAGTCTTCATAGGAATCGACTTGAGGGGCTATGCCAACGCACAATTCCAGCCCTAGTGTCTCTTCCGCCTTTTTGCGGCAGCTCTGACTTAGTTGGGCAGCCTTCTCTGGGCTATGCAGGCTCGGGATAAGAATGACAAATAAGTCGTCTTCGATTCGAGCTGCGCTGGAGCGTAGCCCAAATCCTTTCTGGAGCAACTCGCCAAGGCACTTGATTTTGGCAGTGTATTTTTCGGGGCCGAGTTCTTTGTAGAGCTTCGCGCTCTCCTGTAGTTGCATTACAACTAGCGCTGATGAGAGGCCGGAGTAGCTTATCGGTTGATTCAAGACATCTTGAAGAAGCGCAACGAGCGACCTTTGATTAAGAAGTCCCGTGGCCTCATCAATGCGCTCTTCGTGCCAATGTTCCATTGGCGTAAGTGCAGCTGTAGGGGCCGGCATTAAATATGGCCCGGCTAAGCAGAAAGAATGCGCAGCGTTTCTAGCTGGTCTTCATTTGGGGGGGAATCGGGGTCCCAAGTAATAGATCCGATCTGGTGGCTTGAGAAGCTGACCGCTAGCTCTCTATCAGGGCTGTTGGCGGGGCCCGGCTTCCACTGGAGCGCTGGTAGGCCCCATAGATCATTTAGTTGGCTGATTGATTCGGCTAAAAGACTTTCGGCTGCGGGCCCACTGTTCGCGATATCTCTTTGGACTCTTGCGAGCAGCTCTTTCTCTTGTTGGATCTGCTCGGCCCCACGCGGGGCCTGGTTTCGCCTAGAAAACAGGCCACCGAATAAGTTGAATCCTTTTGCCACAGGAGAACTCTAGCACCGATGAATCGTGGCCGCGAGTTGCCATTGCCTTGTTTCAGGGGGGGAAGAGCGAAGGCGCCCTAGTTCAGCGGTAGGTTGAAAAGAAGCGCCCCGAGGCCCAGCCCGTTTGTCACTCGACTGTGCTTTCCGCCGGCCCGGCCGATGAATCGTAAGGATGTTGCAGCGGTGGGTCGGTCGAGCTGGAGCAGGAGTTGTGAGCCTTGGGCTGTGACTTGCGTAACGATCGCGCCATCATCGAGGACAAATTCAAGAGTGGCTTTAGGCTTGGCGGTCAACCCAACAGCGGAGTCATCAAATTCGACTACCACTTGGTCGCCGGCGGCATTTGCGCGCCATGCTGCGATGGCATCGGGCGGCTCCACTTCAGGCCCGAAGCCACGTCGGTAGAAATCGCGAGCAACTACGCGGGCTAACTGGAGCGATAGTTCTTCATAGCCGCCGAATAAGTAGTGGCAGCCATCGTGGAGAGGAAGCGCAGAGGTAGACATAAGGGTGACTTCGGGGTGGCGCAGAGGGAGTTCGCGCTGCGCTTCAAAGATGTTGGTGTCTGCATCGACGGCGCATCCCTGGCGCACCTGCATCGCGTACACTTTTTCCAGTCTTGGGTAATCCTCACGCCAATCGGCAATCAACGAATCGAATCGCCTGCCATAAAAGACTGCATTTGGCCCGTCAGATTCGCCTTGGTACCAGAAAATCGCACGCACTTTCTCTCGCAGCCCACTTTGGTCGGCGCGCCACAGTAGGCGGCCATAGATTGTGCTCGTATCGGTTGGATTGGCATCATTGCGCTGGTGCGCAAAAATCGGAGTGCCACCAACTGCGCCATTAATAATTGCCACTGGCATGCCGAGCCTCTCGACCATTTGTTCGCCGAGCAGCAGGCCCCAACTGCCGACGGATCCGCGCTTACGTTGCGTTTCGCCCTCGGCGATGTACCAGTTCAGATTATTGCGGCTTTCTGTTGCCCCTACGGCCTGTGTTCCAAAAGATCGGATCCACCACTTTTGCGATAGGTTGGCAAGGTTTTCATCCCAGTAGTCGAGCGCGACCGCATTGGACTGGCCGGCAATCAAGAAAGCGTCACCGGCAACCACCGACTGCGCGATCGCGACTTGCTGTTCCTCACTGTTGTTGCGCAGGTTGAGTGTGAATTTATAGTCGCGTAGCCCAGCGCGAAGTTGCGTTGAAGTTGAGAATGTCGCGCCTGCCGAGGTGTAAGACAGTGGCAGCGACTGTTCGTCGACTGTCGCGTTACGCGTCGCTACCCGAAGCACGATCTGATCCCAGCCTGACTCGACGACGACTCCGCGGACCTCGACTGTCGCGAGGTCGTCGGAGCCGCGTACGTAGAGTTGGCCATCCTTAGGGAAGGCCTGAAGCGCGACTTGCTGGATAGGGGTGGGTGGCGTCGCTTGTGCGGCACCGCTCAGCAGTAATACGGCTAGTCCCCCCGCAAAGGCCTTGGGGGAAAAGGGAAGGGTTGGCCGACTTGCCATCCCCAAATAGTGACACACTTGGCTAGAGTCCCCGGATCTAAATGGATTTGGGGGTAAACTTGACTTCTTGGGCTCTCGGGCCTCACCCCACAACCCCTTTTACTTTTCACGCACCTTCCTTTTAGCCGGCCTCGTGTCCGCGCTCGTGGCTTGCGGTGGTGGTGGTAGTCGCTCGGGCGGCGGAAGTGGTGCGACTGCTGGTCAATTCAGCCTTTCTGATCTCGGTGGGCTTTGGCGCGGTAGCTTGGCTGAAGATGGGTCTGCGGAGTTGGTCTTTGGTATGCGTTTTGGCAGCGACGGCAGTTTCCAGCGCGCTGGCGAGACCTATCGCGAGTACGCGGCAATCGTGCAAAGCACATTTGCCGATGACGGCCAACTGGTTTTGACCGTGACTGGCTCAAATGGCAGTTTGCGCCTCGAGTTGATTGGGGCGATGAACGAAGACAAGGATTTGATCTCGGGCACTTGGCGCCGACTTGAGGGGGGCGCTCTGGTTGGCTTCGGCACCTTTGCAGCGAGCCCCGATTCGCCGACCCCGAGCCCGCTCGACTTCACTGGTTTGTGGGCGGGCGACTTTTTCTCCGACGGCTCAACCGCCCTATCTGCGGCGTCTTTCAAAACCGATCCCGTAGGCACTCCTGAGGAGGTCGCGATTGGCGCTCAGCTTTTCCAGCAGCCATTCGACAGCTTCAGTGTGGGTGTTGCTGGCGAGATGCTCGAGATCGATGTCGAGAGCACTTCGCTGCAGCTTCGCTATGAGCTAATAGGTGAGCTCAATCCGCAAGGCACCGTACTGATAGGCACTTGGCGTTCTGTCGATGTTTTCTTTGGCGGCGGCGCTCTGGACATTGGCACCTTCGCGCTGCGGCTCGACTTGCCAGCGGAGCCTCGCACCGAGTCGGAGATTGGCGGTATTTGGGTCGGAGCCGCGGTCCACCCAGTCTTCGGTGAGACAAGTTTGGACTTGGAGCTCGACGCGACGGGTGCCGTCGTTACTGGCAGCTTTGGCGAGTTCGGAGGTAGCCCGGTTGACTTGGTGGCGGGCGATGCGGATATGACAACGGTTTACAGCAGCTTTGCGGCCAGTCTCGACGACACCTTCTCGCAGTTTGGCAGCGATACCATCGAAGTTGAAGGCGTGTTCAGTCCGATTGCCGGAGTCTGGAGCGGCTCGCTGCTCCATTATTTCTGGGGGTCTTGCACGTACTCGTTGGTAAAGCAGTAGGGCGTCGAGTTTAAAGTGGGGACATGCAAGTAAATATCAAGTACTGCTCAATGTGAAACTACGAGCCGACGGCTGCCGGTCTGGCGGGCGAGTTGAAGAAGGCCTTTGGAGTGGATGCTGAGCTTGAGCCGGGCGGCGGTGGAGTCTTCGATGTGACAGTTGATGGGCAGCTACTCTTTTCGAAGCACGCCGAGGGCGATCGCTTCCCGCACCCCGGAGAGGTTGAAAAGCTCATACGAGCTACGGGCGCCGCGTAGGCGGTCACCATGATCTTCGAGGTGGGCTTCAAGGTTCGCCACTACCGCGGGCAAGTTGATGGCGCATCCACTCCATCGTCGACCATGCGCTTCTTGCGCCAAGCTCCGGACTTCCACCGCCACCAGAAGATGGCGCTGCCGAGGAAGATCTCGGCTGTCCAACTAAGCCAAACATGAGCCAAGTTGCCGTGGAAAACATGCACGACCGCCCAAGCCAACGGCACTGATAGTGCCCACGAGCAGAGGATGCCGACGTACATGACCCAGTAGTGATCTCCAGCGGCTCGCAAACCAAAGCGGAAGGCTACTTGATAGGAGTCGCCCAGCTGCCAGAGCGCTGCGGCCAGCATGACTTGGCCTCCGAGCTTGATCGCGGTGTCGTAATCCCCCTCTCCTTCTTTGAGGAAGACCGACACCAGATCTTCACCGAAGAAAAAGTATATGACGCCCATGCATGTCATGAAGATGGCGCAAATGCGCAGCGAAGAATGCAGTGCGCGTTCGGCGTAATCGGGCTTCTTTTCGCCGATGTATTGGCCAATAAGCGTGGCGCCGCCGTCGGCGATTGCTACAGCTGGCATGATCGATAAGTGCACAAGCTGAATCGCGGCTTGGTGCACCGCTAGCGCAGTGGTGCCGAGGAAGCCGATCATTGTTGTGATCAATGCGAATGCCCCTGACTCCAGCACGAACTGCACTCCGCCAGTGATGCCGGTTGTGAGCACTTTCTTCATGCGGTTCCAGCGGTATGCCCAAGGCTGACCTTTGGCGGACTTACGTGGGCGTGCGAGCCAGACCATCAGGCATAGAGCCAGTAGGTCGGCAAGACCGGTGCCTAGCGCTGCGCCCTGCACCCCATAAGCGGGCATGCCGAACAGGCCAAAGATGAGGATCCATGAAAGTGCGACGTTGGTCGGATGGGCAAGCAGGTCGGCCGCCATGCCGATGCGCGGGCGCGAAGTTGCGCGGAGGTACTCCGCCACGCTGACGTTCATCAGCCAGGCGCCAGACCAGATCAGGCGCATTTCTAGGTAAGCAATTGCGAAGCTGCGCGCGTCAGGGGTTAGCTTGCTGCCAGCCAGATTCATGATCAGAGTGGCGGCTGGCCCAGCCAAGACGAGGCTCAATAGGCCCCATGCCACTGCCAGATAAAAGGCATGGATGCCATAGGAGTAGGCGGCGATTCGATCGCCCGCGCCGAAGTACTGGCTGACCAGCGGCCGTTGCCCGCGGAGCATGCCAAGCGGGAAGGACATTAGTGTCCAGGCCATGACAGAGGCTAAGCCGACTGCGCCTAGAGCTTCGATGCCAAGGCGGCCCACCAACAACATGTCGATGAATCCCTTCAACGTGAAGGAGATCATCGACACGCCGATTGGCCAGGCTAGATACAGAACCTGACGCGGTGAGCCGGGGGCGTGCGGAGAAAGGGCGCTCAAGTGGAGAATGAATCACGTGGCCCTGCCCGGGCCGAAAGCGAATGGGGGAGAAGGTGGAGGGTATTCGTAGGGGCAGGGACTACTTATCTATCGATTGAATTGCTCTGGAGCGGCGGACAAGGGGGATTCTAGCCCGGCTCTCAGCGTGGCTAGTCGGCTCGCGACATGTTGCGGCATCTTCAAGGCTCGTCGCGCGATTTCATGTCAGATAAGTTACGGATCCTAGAATCCTGATAGTGAGCGAACGCCACGGCACCCTGCTGGTCGACACATCTTTCTTGGGGGATGTGTTGGGCGCCGAGCCCTTGGTGCGTGCGGCGGCTGCTCAATGGCCTGAAGATCCGGTCGATTTTCTAGCTGGGCCAGGTGGAGTTCAGATGCTCGCGGGCCATCCGCAGTTGCGCGAGCTGGCTGTTTTCGACAAGCGTGGCGTGGACCAGGGCTTCGGAGGTCTTTGCCGGGTAGCCAGGCGTTTGCGTGAAAAGCGTTATGCGCGGGCGATTTGCTCGCACCGTTCGTGGCGGACCGCAGCGCTGCTGCGCTTAACCGGGATCCCGGTTCGGGTTGGATTTCACAACGCCAGCGCTGCTTGGCTGTATAGCCAGCGAGTTCGCTACCGCAAAGATCTGCACGAGGTTGAGCGCAATCTTGAGCTGATCGGGGGCGGCGGATGGGAAGCTCCTCGCATGTATCCGGGGGAGGCCGAGCGAGCGCGTGCTCAGGAGTTGCTCGAGCAACTACCGCAGCCGCCGGTTGCCCTAGCTCCAGGGTCTATCTGGGCGACCAAGCGATGGCCGCCCCGGAAGTGGAGCGAGCTCTTGTTTGGACTTTGTCAGTCGGGCCAATCCGTCGTTCTTTTGGGAGGTCCGGACGACGCCGAGCTCTGCGAGGAAATCCGGATGGCGGCCGGTTTGGATGCTATCCCCGATGCGGCTTGCCTTGACCTATCCGGCCAGACCAGTCTCCGTGAGTCTGCAGCTGTGCTCGAAAGCTGCACCACTCTTGTCAGTAACGATTCGGCTCCGATGCACCTCGGGGTGGCAGCTGGTATCCCGGTTGTAGCGGTCTACTGCAGCACCGTGCCAGCCTTTGGCTTTGCGCCTCGCGGGCCGCGCGATCTAGCCCTTGAGGTCAAGGACCTTGCCTGCCGCCCTTGTGGGGCTCATGGCCGCAACGAGTGTCCAGAAAAGCACTTTCGCTGCGGCGAAGACCTTGGCTCAGCTCAAGTGCTGCGGGCCGCGCTTGAGCGCTCGGCGGTTTCGGTCTAATCGCGCGGTGGAAAGATTTCGCGAACCACTTTCTCGCGGTAGGCGAAGATCGAGCGGACATCGCGGTCAACGATCCAGCCCGAGGCTATGCGGCCGAGTCGGCCTAGGGGCACACAGTAATTCACGATATCGGTTATCCGCGTGCCAGCGCCATCGACCTCAAATAAGTGTTCGTGATGCCACACTTTGAATGCGCCCTTGAGCGAGGTGTCGACAAAGCGCTTACCTGGCTCCCACTCCAGTAGAAGGGTGCGCCAGCGCATTGGGATGCCACGGAAGCGAAGCTTGTAGTCAATCGTGGTATCTGCACCGAGCGGGCCGCTACTGCCAATCACCTGGAAGTTCAGCCAAGGAGGCGTGATGCACTCAAGATTTTTCGGGTCACAGAAGAACGGCCAGATTTCTTCCGGCGCGTACGGCAACCAGGACTCGAATTGGACCTGTTTGGTGCCGGCGGGAAAGGGAGGCTGCACACCCTCCTTTAGGACAGAACGTGGGGAGCTTGTGGCCAGTTTCCTCTGGTTCTACTGGAACCAATTCGCGGCCGTCTCTACTTTGACGCTGTTGTTATGGACGCGAAAAAATCCTCTCCCCGATCAGCCTCCCGGAAACGCTCCCCCCGGTCGAAGGCCGCTACGAAAAAGGCTCCCAGGAAAAAGGTGGCAGTTGTTGAGAACGGCATGCCAACTCTTTTTGATCTCCCTGCGGTCCCGGCCGATTTGCCGGACCCAAGGCTGACTGAGAACGCTGCCACGGTGCTTGCGAATCGCTATCTCGCCAAGGACGAGGTGACGGGCGAGGTCCGCGAGCAGCCAAAGGATCTGTTCTGGCGAGTCGCTGCTGCAGTTGCTGCGCCCGAGTTCGATCTTGATCCACGTATAGGCGACCGCTGGGCGCGTCGCTTCTATGAGTTGATGTCTACCGGGGTTTTTGTCCCCAACTCACCGACTCTGATGAACGCTGGTCGGGAGATGGGCATGCTTTCTGCGTGCTTTGTGCTTCCGGTCGAAGATTCGGTCGATGGCATCTTTACCACGCTGAAGCATGTTGCCCTCATCCAAAAAGCCGGCGGGGGCACCGGCTTTAGCTTTGCGCGACTGCGTCCCGATGGCGATTTGGTCGCGTCCAGCGGTGGCCGAACCTCCGGCCCACTGTCCTTCATCGATACTTTTTCTGCAGGTACCGAGTCAATCCAGCAAGGCGCTTTCCGACGTGGAGCCAATATGGGCGTAATGCGCTGTGACCATCCTGATGTGGTCGAGTTCGTGCGAGCCAAAGATGACCTTTCACGCTGGACTAACTACAACGTGTCAGTTGCGGTTACGGAAGCCTGGATGCAAAAAGTTGTCGATGCGCCTACCGACCCGATTGTCGTAGTGAACCCGCGCAGTGGTCAAAAGGCTTGGATGCGAAAGGCCGAAGGCCGCCGTGTTTCCACAGCTGACTACGAGGCTTTCGCCGCTGGGGACCCTGCTGAGGGGGCGGAGTACTACACCTATGGCGAAGTGCTGGACTCGATAATTCACTTTGCTTGGAAAAATGGTGAGCCAGGCATGCTCTTTATCGATCGCGCCAATGCTGACAATCAGGTGCCTAACCTCGGTAATTATGAAGCCACCAACCCGTGCGGTGAGCAATGGTTATTACCGTATGGATCATGCAATCTAGGCTCGATCAACTTGGGCAGCTTTTATAAAGAGAGCGCTCCAGAGGCCGCTGACTGGAAAGATCGCATTGACTGGAAAGAGTTCGAGTCGGCCGTCGCGGACTGTACACGGTTTCTTGACGATGTGGTTACGATCAATAACTACCCAATACCCGAAATTCGTGAGCGTGACAACGAAGAGCGTCGCATCGGCTTGGGAGTGATGGGGTTTGCTGATTTGTTATTCCGCCTTGGTGTGCGCTATGGGTCTGAGAAGAGTTTCGAGATAGCGCGTACTTTTAGTGAGCGCATGACCGAAGGTTCCTATCGCGCTAGTGAGGCGCTGGTCGAAGAGGACGGCCGCGCGCCTTTTGAGGCCTGGGAAGGATCGAAGCCACAGCTTGAGGGGAAGAAGCCGAGACGAAACTCGCATGTCAGCACGGTTGCGCCGACTGGAACGATCTCAATCATTGCAGGCTGTTCGGGCGGCATTGAGCCGATCTTCTCCTTGGCGTTCCAGCGCCAGGTAATGAAGAACGAAGATGGCGTCCCGGTAGTTATGCGCGAAGTTCAGCCCGATTTCCGTGGGGCGCTTGAGAGGCGCGGCTACTCCGAAGCCGAGATAGACGCCGTGATTGATGTCGCTTTGACTGACGGAACGGTGGGCTCATCCGATCTCCCGGAGGAAGTTAAGGCCACCTTTGTCACTGCTCGCGATGTAGTTCCGAGCGATCATATTCTTATGCAGGCTGCCTGGCAGTCGCATATCGACAACGCTGTTTCGAAGACGATTAATTTGCCACATGAGTCCACTGAGGATGATGTGCGCACTGCCTATCTATTAGCTTGGCGCGAAGGCTGCAAAGGAGTGACTGTCTATCGCGACGGCTGTCGCGACATGCAGCCGATGGCGCTGAAGCAGAAGGAAGAGGCCGCTGCCGCCGCTAGCATTGATGCTCCGATCAATCCGGTGCGCCTTCCGGAGATCATGCCGTCAATACGCGTTCGTCAGATGACGCCTTTCGGCAATATGCACGTCAAGATTTCAGTCGATGCGCAGAGGGATCGCGAGATGGAAGTCTTTGCGCAGCTTGGCAAAGGTGGCGATGTCGCCAACTCCGACCTCGAAGCTATTTGTCGCATGATCTCGCTATTTTTGCGTTGCGGGGGCGAGGTTTCGATGGCGCTTAAGCAGCTTGAAGGGATTGGGTCGTCGCTATCGGTCCCCTCTAAGGAGGGTCGGATTATGTCGTTGGCTGATGGTCTAGCGAAAGCATTGGCTAAGTACCAGCAGGCTAAGGCGCGCTTTGGTCTCAAGTCGATTCTTCTTGGCGAGATCGACCCGGAGCAGCTTTCGGAGGATCCGAGGAGTAGCGCTCCTAGTACAGCGATGAACTCTGGCGGTCGCGCGGGCTCAGGTATGGGGAATGCTTTCAAGATAAAGTGCCCCGCCTGCAATTCGGGCACGTTGGTCTTCGAAGAAGGTTGCTGTAAGTGCCATGCTTGTGGTTACTCGCAGTGCTAAATGGCCGAGTTCCTGTAGCCGGGCCGACGGAGCCCTTGTTTGTTACTAGGCAGAGAGGCTGGGCATGAGTGTCATGCTTTAAGTCAGCCGCGCTAAGGCGACACTGAGCGCGGCGCCAACCGAATCAAGGTCTTCCTGGTTTTCTGTGCCGTCTAAGCTAAAGCGCAGGACGCTATTGCGGAGTTCTTGCGGCAAGTTGATCGCACGCAGAATCACTGATTCGGTATGGCCGTGGCTGGAGCAGGCGCTGCCACTTCCGCAAGCAATGCCTTCGGCTTCGAGCGCATGTAATAAAGTCTCGGCGATCATGCCGGGGAAAGCGACCGATAGAATTGGGCCGAGACAATCATTTTCATTCTGCGGGCCGACCACGATGCAATCGGGAGATGCGGCGCGGATAGCGTTTAGCAGATGAGCGCGCCGGCTAAAATTGCGCTGTGGGTCTTCGGTCAAGCGCTCACGTCGAATTGTTGCGGCCTTAGCCATAGCGACGGCGCCCATTACGTTTTCGGTGCCGGCGCGCAGGCCGCTTTCGTGTCCCCCACCGAGGCTGAGTGGCTGAGGGTCGGCGGCGTTATCGCGTAGAAAAAGCGCAGCACACCCACGTACGCCACCGAACTTGTGTGCTGCAATGGCAATCGAATCCGCTCCCAAAGAGTCGAAGCTTTCCGTGCGTTTGCCTGCAGCCTGGACCGCATCCGTGTGAAAGATGGCGTGCGGCGCGTGTGCGCGTGTGACTTGGACTAGTTCGGTAATTGGCAATAGCGATCCTAGTTCATTATTCGCCCAATGAAGGCTGACTAGTGCAACATCTTCATCGAGCGCGGTGCATAATGAGTCGGGCCTTACCACTCCTGCTGCATCGGGCTCGAGTACGTCGACTACAAAGCCTTCGTCAGCGAGCGCTTGTGCTGGCTGCAGTGAGCAGGGGTGCTCGATCGATGAGACTAGTATGCGAGGGGGCTTACCGCTCGCGCGCTCTACGGACGCCCTCACGCTGCGCGCCATGCCACGAATGCCCAAATCATTGGCCTCCGTCCCCGTTGCGGTCAGTACCACGCGGTACTGTCGAGCGCCAAAGGCCCGCCGCAGATCGCTACGTGCAGTTTCCAGCGCCCGCATTGCTTGGGCCCCAAGTGCGTGCAGTGAGCCTGGGTTCGCGTAGGCTTCGCGTGTGGCCCGCACGAAGGCCTCAAGGGCATCCGGGATGGGCGGAGCAGTGGAGGCGTGATCGAGATAGAGCATGGAGCCGCCGCCTATTTTGACGTCTCCCAACGCTTATGCCGAGGCCGCGTAGACTTGGGGGGCTATGGCCTCCTTTCGCCTGTCTGCTTTGCTGATACTCGCGTTTGCGTTGACCGCCTTCCTGGCGACCGCTCCAGTTGCCGCGGCTCAGCAATGGCCCGATGACGGCCGCGGCCAAGGCCTGTTTGATAAGGGGTGGCATGAAGGTCGACGCCAAGCACTGATGGCAACCTTTTTAGAGAAGGCTGCCGACAAGGATGGCGTGATCATTCTGCGTGGCGCTGGCGCCCAGAATGATTACCGTGAGTTCCGGCAGGATAATAATTTCTGGTACTTCACCGGCATTACCACGCCGAATGCGGTCTATGTCTGCGTGCCGAGCACCGGCGAAGAGTTTTTGCTTCTGCCGATGGTTAATCCGCAGGAAGAGCGTTGGCTTGGCGATCTGATTAGCCCTGCAGAGGGCCGCGAGTACACAACCATCGGTAAGGTGACCAAGCTCTCGAAGAGCGGAGTGAGGGGCAAATCGGGCAACCTAGAAGCTTTGCTTGAGAAGTTGGCGAAGAAGCATAAAGCCTTCTATGTACAGCGGCAGCCCGCTGAGAACTGGATGATGTCACGCGACAATTTGCTCAGCGCGAAAGCCGACTTGCTGAACGACCGCTTTGACGGCCGCACTAATCGCGGTGATCAGTTTGGTAAAAAATTGGCAGAGATCTACGACGTTGAGGTTCAGGATCTCACGCTGATGCTCGACAACTTGCGCCTCAAGAAGACGCCCGAGGAAGTAGCTGCGATGCGCCGCGCTTGCGAAATTTCCGGAGCCGCCCACGTGCACGCGATGAAAACCTCAGTTGCTGGGGAGTACGAATGGCAAGTTGGTGCACGTATGACCGGCAAGATGTTTGAGCTTGGCGCGATGGGCCCGGCCTACTTGGCCATCGTCGGTAGCGGCCCTTCGTCCTGCATCCTGCATTACCCACAAGCCAACAGGAAGCTCGAGAAGGATCACGTGGTAATGATTGACTACGGCGCAGAGTACCGGCACTACGTTGCTGACATTTCGCGTAGTTGGCCAGTTGGCGAGAAGTTCACCAAGCGCCAAGCCGAGGTTTATCAGGCGGTTTATGATGCCCAAGAGGCCGCTTTTGCCGCTTGCAAGCCAGGCGTGACGCTCGGCCAGGTGGGCAATGCTGCCCAGCGGGTCATCCGCGACCGTGGCTTCGGAATGATGTGGCACGGTGTGTCGCACTGGCTGGGCATGGCAACTCATGATGTAGGCGCTTATCGCATGCGACTAGAGCCAGGCATGGTCTTTACGGTCGAGCCGGGGATCTATCTACCCGAAGAGGGCATCGGGATACGGGTCGAAGACGTGGTGCTGATCACTGAGGACGGATACGAACTCTTGTCCTCATCGATCCCGAGAGAGCTGGAAGAGATTGAGGCCTTGCGTGCGCAGGCTTGGGAAGGCGCCGAGTAGATTTACGTGCAGAAAGCCCGAGCCTGACAGGGGTTCGGCAGCGGTCTCATCCGGAAGGGAGTATCCTTTTCGGATGCAGGATCGTTTGAAGCCGCTCCTCGACTTCTGCCAGAGCCTCGACCTTTCCGACCCAGTGGCAGCATGTGCTGCGCTCGAGGCAGTGTTCCCCTTTACAGGGGAGTACGTGCAGGGCATCGCTGAGACGATGCGGGCCGGAGTTGCCGATGGTTCGATGTGCCACATGGGCGAGGATCCAGTGCGATTTTCCCGGGTCCTCAAGCCTAGCGAGGAAACCCACGGCTTCAGTGTCGACGCAGTGTTGATGGCGGCGCCTGGTCCGCGTCACCGGCATCCGCAGGGTGAAGTCGACCTTTGCTTTGCGGAAGAGGGTAGCCCGAGCTTCGATGGTAACGCGCCAGGCTGGACAGTTTATGCGCCAGATTCAGTCCATGTGCCAAGTGTACGCGGCGGCAAGATGCTAATTCTTTACTTGCTACCGGGTGGTGAGATCGAGTTTTTAAGGAGCTGAGCTATGAATGACACTTTGAGTCTCGCCGAAGCTCCGCGCTGGAAATGGTCCTACGCTTGGCTCGTGGTCGCGCTGAGTTTTCTTAGCTATGTATTTGTTCTGTTCAAAGGGCAGTGGATCTGGGACGACCCTGACTACATCTGGCGTAACCCGAACTTAGTCGAAGAAGAGGGGCTGAAGAACATTTGGGCTGATAATTCGGCTACGCCGCAGTATTACCCGATCGTTCACACCAGTTTTTGGATTGAGTATCAACTGATCGATCCAGATACGCATTACTCCGAAGATCTTGATGCGACGTTGTTTCACTTCAACAACGTGCTTATCTTCGCGCTAACCGGGCTTGCATTCTGGAAGGTATTGCTCCGCCTTCGAGTGAGGGGCGCGTTGATTGCGGTGTTGCTTTTTGCGGCTCACCCAGTCAACGTCGAATCTGTTGCCTGGGTGACCGAGCGCAAGAATATGTTGTCTGGGCTCTTTGCGCTTCTGACCATTCTGTGCTTCTTTCGCTTCTTACGCATCGGTGACGAAGGCGATGATGGGGCTCCGAAGGCCGAGCGCACCCATGAGGCTCTTCGCTGGGATTGGCTTGCGACCGGATTTGGTTTCTGGGTTTTGGGCTTACTGTCCAAGTCAGTTATAGCATTCGTTCCACCAGCCTTATTTTTGATCGTTTGGTGGAAGCGGCCGAAGGACCTTTTCCGCGCGGATGTGCTAGGCCCACTTTTACTGTTATTGATACCCGGCGCTATTGCGGGCTTGCACACGGCTTGGTTGGAGCGCGAGCAGGTTGGAGCGCGCGACGTATTCTTCCCGGAATACGATCACTTCGGCGATCGTTTGATGCTTGCTGGCACCGTGGTCTGGGTGTACTTAAAGCACGTGGTGCTGCCGCTCGAGCAGATGTTCTTTTATCCCAAGTGGGACCCAGAAGTTAGCTCATGGTGGCAGTGGGTGCTGTTGATTACTGCGGTTGCGTTGCCGATCACTTTGCTGGCGAAGTCGAAGGAGTGGGGGCGCGGCCCGCTGGTAGCGGTGCTGATTTTTGGTGGCGCCCTCTTTCCGGTCATGGGGTTTACAAATGTTTACCCGATGCGCTTTTCTTGGGTAGCCGATCACTTTCAGTACCACGCTAACTTCGCAATGTTTGGCTTAATAGGCGCGCTGCTAACGCGGCTCCCCATCCCACAAGCTCCAGGGAGGGTTGCGTTTGGCATTTTGCTCGCAGGTGGAGTCGGGCTATCGAATCTCCACGGCCTCGCGTATGAGAACTCTGAGGCACTTTGGCGCCGAACTATTGCTTCGAACCCAGATTGTTGGATTGCGTATGAGAACTTAGGCGTCCAGGTGAATAATCAAGCAATCCAGGCCCGTGAAGAGGGCGATGAGCAGCGCGCGCGTGAGTTGGAGCAAGAGGCGATGAACCTCTTCTATAAGGCTCTTGAGTTCGAGCGTGACCCGCACCTACTGCAATCGATTGCGAATAACCACTTGGGGTGGTACTCACGTTATCGAAATCTAAACGACCTCGAGCGCGCCGAAGCGACACTCATCGAGGCGCTGGAAAGTTGGCCTGACTTAGGGTCACTACACAAGCTGATGGGAGATGTGCACCTTGCTCATCGTCGCTACGACGATGCCTACGCGTCTTTCGATCGCGCGTTGACTTACCTGCGAGAACAGAAGTTCCAACAGGAGTTCCTTGAGAAGAAGATGCTTGGTTCAGTTGGATCGCGCATTGCAATTAACTGGTCGGTAGCAGCTTTTGGGTATGGGCGCGATTTGCTGTCAGAGGGAAAGGGAGCTGAAGCGCTGGAGATCTTTTCTGGTCCACGTGAGCCTTACGGCTTGCCTAATTTAACGCCGATCGCCGAGCTCTATACTTGGGGCCCACCGAGCAAGTGGTTTGAGGTCGAGCAGCACCGACTCTGGATGCTCGCGGCGTATCACGACCCACAAGTTCGCAACCCACAGGCGGCCTTTGAGGGAGTGCAGCGGCTGATGCGCCAAGCCGGCGTTCGACTGCAGGCTGGCGGTGTGCCACAGGATGTGCAGATGCGCATGCAGATCGAGGTGATTGATTTGCAGGCTGCGATTTACGCTTCACTTGGGCGCTTTCCCGAAGCAATCCAAGCATCAGCTGAGGCTGTGCGCCAAGCGCGTGAGAACCGTGCGCCCGCGACCTACATCGAACAGTTGGCGCAGCGCAATCAGGTTTATCGCGACAAGACGGCATATCGTTTCCGCCTGCGCGTCCCAGCTTTCGGCTCTTAGTCACGCTTTATGCCTCGCCTTTCGCTTGCCGCTGATAGTGACCGTTGGAGCCTTGCCACGGTGACGTTGATTGTTGGGCTGTGTTTTCTCAGTTATCTCTACGTGCTATTCGAGGCGCAGTGGATCTGGGATGACCCGGATTACGTTTGGCGTAATCCGCTGCTAGTGCAAGAGGGCGGCTTATCTGCAATTTGGCGCGATGCGACTAATACGCCGCAGTACTACCCAGTTGTCCATACGACTTTCTACTTTGAGATGCAGATGGTGGGGCAGGAAGCGGCAGGCACAGATGCGCTGCCTGCCGGCCTCTTTCACTTCACCAATGTGGTGATCTTTGCGTTGACCGCACTCGTGTTCTGGCGTGTTTTGGCGCAGCTCGCGGTGCCCGGCCGGCTGATCACGGCATTGCTGTTCTGCGTTCACCCGGTCAATGTCGAATCAGTAGCCTGGGTGACCGAGCGCAAGAACATGCTGTCCGGGCTTTTTGCGCTGCTGGCGGTGTGGGGGTTTCTGCGCTTTGTGCGGCTTGATGCACGTGAGCCAAAAAAGGTGGGGGATGAGATGGAGGCGCCCGGCCCTTGGTCTGGAAGGGCATGGGGCTTACTTGTTGGCAGCCTCGTTGTTGCGGCCGTGGGCTTTTTCTTCCTCGGGAGAAGTTATGACTGGATGGCCGGCGCGCCGTTCGTTTGTATTGGCACTGCCGCTGCCGTGGCGGCCCTCGCTAGGGTTGACCGCAAGCGAGAGCGTATTGTGAGCTCAGCTTTCTCACCGACAGATTTGCGCTGGAAAGCTTTTGCCGGCGTTCTTTGCTTCTGGGTGATGGGGCTGCTGTCGAAGACAGTCATCGCTTTTGTGCCGCCTGCACTTGTGCTGATTTTGTGGTGGAAGCGACCAGGCCTGTTATTCCGCCCCGGTGTGCTGGCGGGCCTTTCCCTGATGCTAATTCCGGGCGCGCTTGCGGGCTTGCATACCGCTTGGCTGGAGGAGTATCAGGTCGGTGCAGTCGACGCCTTCTTCCCCGAGTTTGATGGTTTAGCTGACCGCCTGATGCTTGCTGGCACAGTGGTCTGGGTGTATCTCAAGCATGTATTGTTGCCGTTGGAGCAGATGTTCTTCTACCCCAAGTGGGATCCGGAGGCAGGCTCGTGGTGGCAATGGATTTTGCTCATCAGCGCGGTGGCTTTGCCGATCACATTGCTGGTTAAGTCGAAGCAGTGGGGGCGGGGCCCTTTAGTCGCGGTACTGATTTTTGGTGGAGCACTGTTCCCAGTCATGGGATTTACCAACGTCTACCCAATGCGTTTTTCGTGGGTAGCCGACCACTTTCAATACCACGCGAACTTTGCAATGTTTGCTTTGTTGGGCGCCGTGCTGTCAAAGGTGCGCCTAGCCCCAGCTGCTGGGCGCGTGGCAGTAGGTACGCTGCTTCTTGGTGGCATTGCACTATCGAATGCACACGGACTTGCTTTCGAAAATGCTACACGTCTTTGGGAGCGCACGCTCGCTTCTAATCCAGAGTGTTGGATTGCGCTGCAGAACTTAGGCGCTGAAAAAAACACAGAGGCACGTAACGCGCGGATGGCAGGCAATCTACAGGATGGGGCTCGCTTCGAAAATGAGGCACTCATGCTTTTTGAGAAAGCGCTAGCGTTTGAGCGAGACCCAAACTTGTTGACCACAATGGCGAATACTAAGTTGTCGCGTTACAGCAGTTCGCGTCAGCCGCTCTCGCAGGATCTAGCTGAAGCCGAGGCGCATGTGCGTGAGGCTATCGCGGGATTCGGGGCAGTTAGTCGCATGCAGACAGTGCTCGGCCGCGTACTCTTCGTGAAGCAGGACTTTTCTGGCGCATACGAAGCTTATGATGCTGCTTTGCGCGGCATGCTTGAAGAGAAGTATCTCGCTGAGTATTTAGATCAGAAGATGCTTAGTGATGTGGGCCAGAACCTGTCTAGTCAGTGGTCTGCTGCGCTGTTTGAGCATGGACGCGAACTACTTGCGCGCGGGCGAGCTGCCGAGGCTATTGCAGTTTGGGGGCGTCCACACGAGCGCTTTGACCCGCCCAGCAGTCAGCGTTACCTCGATCTTTATGCTTGGGCTTCGCCGGGGCGTTGCTTTGAAACCGAGCTGCACCGACTCTGGACTCTTGCAGCACATCGTCAGGCCGAGGTGCGGGATCCGCAAGCTGCGTGGGCTGACTTCGAGTGGTTTGAGCAACAGTTTCGCAGCCGTCTACAAGGTGGCCGGGTGCCGGCGGATATGTTCGCGCGCCGCGAGATCGAAGTGCTCGATCTGAAGGCAGCGTTATTGGCTAGCCTCGGTCGTTACCAGGAAGCGATTCAGGCTTCGTCCGAAGCGGCACAGCGTGCCCGCAATCTCAATGCTCCTCCGGCCTATCTGCAGAATCTCACAACGCGTAGCCAGCGTTACCGCCAAAAGACACCCTTCTTCTTCGAAGAACGAGTTCCTGTGGTCGGTTAGCAGTTTTCACTCAGCCGCTGTGGAAGTCGCGTCCAGCGCTTACCTTCGTCTGCATTGGCTACAGCACGATTCAGCGCGTGTGGATCCGCCACAACGGTGACTAGCTCGCGTCCGCGCGTGATTGCTGTGTAGAGAAGATTTCTGCGCAGCATCATGAAGTGCCCACCATCTAGTGCGATGACTACGGCGCGGGCTTCTGATCCCTGTGCACGGTGTACAGTCACACAGTAAGCCGGGATCAGATCGCCGACTTCATCGCGGCGGTACTCATGTACGGTTTTATCTATCTCAACATAGAGCGCGTCTTTGTCCATGTGAGTGATGACGCCAGCGTCACCATTAAAGACCTCGCGTTCGTAGTCATTTCGCACGACCATGACACGGTCACCTTCGCGTAGACCGCGCGCCCAATCTGCACCTTCGCCGTCAGGGTTGAGTCGCTGTGATAGGCGTTGGTTCAGCGCATCAACGCCCAGTGCGCCACGGTACATCGGCGCGAGCACTAGAACTTCAGTGCGCGGGTCATAGCCATACTTCTCCGGTATCCGTTCGCACACCACTTTTTCGACCATGGCAGCAGCAGCTTCAGCCGAGTTCGTGCTTGCGAGGAAAAAGTCTCCTGCAGGCGAGGTAACTGTTTGTGGCCGTTGACCATGTAGTACCGCGTGTGCGGCATCGACGATGCCGGAGCCTGCTTCCTGCCGGTGTACGCGCTCTAGGCGGGCTGTCGGCACTTGAGGGCTTGCAACCAAATCGCGTAGAACCGCCCCTGCGCCAACTGAAGGGAGTTGATCTGCATCCCCCACTAGTAGCAGGCAGCAGTTGTCGGGGATCGCGCGTAGCAAGGCGGCGGCGACTTCAAGGTCGAGCATCGAGACTTCATCGACAATCAGATACGCGCAGTCGAGCGTCTCGTCTTCGTCGTGCTTCCACTCTCCTCCAATTGGGTCCCAGCCCAGTAGGCGGTGCACAGTGCTTGCTTCTCGGCCGGTGGCTTCCTGCAAACGCTTGGCCGCACGTCCGGTAGGCGAAGCCAAATGCACTGGACCCAGCCCCGCGGCGCCGAGGACATCGAGGAGCAGGCGCAAAGTGGTGGTCTTTCCGGTGCCTGGGCCGCCAGTCATTACCGCAACTCGTTCGCTTAGCGCAAGTTCAAGTGCACGGCGCTGGCTTTCATCTGGCGGGAATTCGGCGCGCTCCATTGCGGTCAGAACCTGTTCGGATGTGACCAAGGCTTCGTGCGGGGCGCTCATTAAACGAGCAAGGTGACGCGCTAAGTCAGATTCGTCATCCCGCGATTTTGGTAAGCCATACCAGCGCAATTCGTCACTCTCACGCGGCTCAACTTCGCAAGCAAGTTTGTCTTCGCGAATCAGGTCGGCAAGCCCTTTAGTGACGGTCTCGACGCTTAGTCCGCGCCCGCCTAAGCGCTGCTCGAGCTCGGTTTCGGGCAGCCAAGTATGACCTTCGCCTAGCGCCTCGCGCAGACGATGCTGAATCACGCCACGCGCGCGCACTACTGAATCGTTTGGGATACCAAGTTGCTCTGCGATCCGTTCGGCAGTCTCAAAGCCAATCCCGCGTAAGCTGCCAATCAGTGCGTAGGGGTCTTGCCGCACACGTTCAATCGCCGCCGGACCCCAACGCTCGTAGAGTTTCTGGGCTTGCGCCGGGCGCAGCCCTAAGCCTCGTAGCTCGGCCAATACGCGGTGCCGATCGCGACTATCCGTAAAGGCTTCGGCTAGCACCGTTGCCCGCTTGGGTCCGATGCCATCTACTTCTTGTAGCATGCTTGCGCCGCTTTCCAGTGCATCAAGTGTGTGCTCGCCAAAGTGGTCGACCAGTCGCTTGGCCATGTCGGCGCCGATCCCGGAGAAGGCGCCGCTCGCTAAGTACTGCTGCAGCCCATCCAGTGTGGTGGGGGTTGCGGCCTCAGACCACTGGGCCTGAAACTGCCGTCCAAAGCGTGGGTGCTCGCGCCAGCGACCGTGCAGGCGCAGGTAGTCACCCGGATGGACTTCGCCTAGTTCGCCGGCGGCGGTCACTACACCACCTTCGGTTTCGAGAATAATCACACTGAAGCCGCTGTCTTCAGCGTGGAAAACGACCGAAAAGACCTGGCCTTCCTGAGTTTCATGTTGAACCTCCCGCCCGTCCGCTCCGTGCGGGCCTGATTTCTGGACGGATTCAGGGAGTTCCACTAGACTGTGCGGCCCATTCCGGGGGCCGAGAGCATTCAGCTTGCTGGCGCTCCCATCGTAAACCAAGCCCAAATCTAGACCTTGATCCGCGTTAACGTCCGCTCGAACGAATCCCTGGACGCCGCTCTGCGTCGCTTTAAGCGCCAGTGCAACCAGGCTGGCATTTTCGTGACTATGAAGGAGCGCACTTTCTTCACTAAGCCGACTTCGGCTCGCACTGAAGCCAAGGAAGAGCGTCGCCGCGTCATTAAGCGCGCCGAGCGCATCCGCCGCAACGCCCGTTTCTAGGCTCTGGCTTCCTGTTCATCCAGCCCCGGCGGCCCGTCCCGCCGGGGCTGTTCGTATTTCCTGAGCTAGTTTTATCTGCGCCTGATGTCTCGCGAACGCAACAAGAAGCGCCGCCGCGGTCAGCGCGACTTGAGCGCGGCTGTGCAGGAATGGAGCTATGAGGTGGGCATTGACGAGCACGGCGCGCGGCTTGATAAGTTTCTCGCCCAGCGCATTCGTTGGCGGTCACGTCGTGGCATCCAGGAGTTGATTGCCGAAGACGGTGCAGTCGAGATTTTTCCTGGCAAGGACCCACAGCAGGCGACCATTGGAGCATTGCGCGATTCACTGAAGCTGCGCGCTGGTCAGGAGGTTGTGGTGCAGCAGCCTAATCCGCAGCCCGAGCAGCTCGAGGTGATAGGTTCCGATCCCGGTGAGCTGGAAGTGGTTTATGAAGATGATCACTTGCTCGCAGTCAACAAGCCCCCAAACATCAGCGTGCATCCTTCACGAGGGCACTTGACGGGGTCGCTTATTCATCTAATCCACGAGAGGCATCGCACAATTTATGGCGAGACTGAGGATATGCCCACTTTGTGCCATCGGTTGGACCGTGAGACCAGCGGCGTGCTTTTGACTGCGAAAGATCAAATCAGTCGGACGCGCGTCGGCAAGCAGTTTGAAGCGCGAACGATAGACAAAACCTATCTTGCTCTTGTGCGGGGTGAGATGGCAGGAGAGTCGGGGGTTATGGACCAGCCGCTTGGCAAGGCGATAGGGTCTGAGGTGCGTCTCAAGATGGGGGTGCGTGAAGACGGGGAAGGGTTGTTATCCCAGACTGAGTGGCAGGTCGCGCGCCGACTTCCCGGTCACACCCTAGT
>JAKVCF010000210.1 GCA_022447335.1 Planctomycetota bacterium
TGACAAAGCGCTCAACCACGAAACGGCGAACGCCTCGACAGACGTAGTTCGAGTTGCCATCCGGCAGCTTGAGCCGTTTGTGCACCTCAGCCAGTACGCCTGTGTGGGCAAAATCACCACGCCTCCTGACTTTGCCATCCTCATCCATGCCCGGCGCGTGCAACAGACCCACATACTGCCCCTGCGCGAGCGCCTGCTCCATGATCGCGGTCTCGTGCCCAGCCTCAGCCACGACCGGCATGATCAACCCAGGAAAAGGCACTGAGCGGCGCAGCGGAAAGACCACTAGCACCTGCGGCGGCACGTCGTCCTGGCGTGCTGGAAGCGCCGCGACCTCCGAGGCCGCCTCCTGCAGGCGTTCGTGTACCTCCGAAACATCATCGGGCAGATCGATGCCATCGAGCGCCCCGAACAGGTCGCTCGAATCGAAATCATCCGGGTCGTCAGGTTTTCCGTCGTTCGTCATAACGTGGACGTTGCCGGGTCTGTTTCGACCGGCCGGGCGAGAATCTTATCGCCTTCCGTCTTGCCAATGATCGCGGCTCCACAACTATCCGACCAGACATTCACCGCGGTGCGCATCATGTCCAGCGGGCGGTCAATCGCAAGCAGCAGTAGTACGCCATCATCCGGCAACCCAAGCGCCTTCAAGATCATGGCTTTCAGCACCAGACCCACGCTCGGAATGCCCGCAGCCCCCACCGACGCCAACAGCGCGGTGATGACGATGAAGAACTGCATTCCGATTGTCAGATCGAAAGCAGGCGAGGCCTCAGCGTAGTACTGGGCCAAGAAAAGCACGCCGACGCACTCGTAAAGCGCCGTGCCATCCATATTGATAGTCGCACCGAGCGGCAGCACAAAGCTGACAGTCTTGTTGCTAGCCCCGCCACGACGCTCGGCCGCCTCCATAGAGACCGGCAGAGTCATCGACGAAGACGAACTGGAAAAGGCCGTCATTAGCGCCGGCGACATGGCCTTCGCCCAACCCGAGGGGCTGATGCGGCCGACGAACTTAAGCAGCAGCGGCAAGGTGACCAACGCGTGCAAGCTGAGCGTACCCGCAACGACCATCATGAAGAAGAGTAGATCCTTGAAGGGATCGAGGCCTGTCTCGCCCACCACCTTGACCATCAACGCAAAAACACCGTATGGAATCATCGACAGTACCCAATCTGCCACCTTCATCATGACCTGAAATGCTGACTCGAAAAAATCGAGCACGCGCCGACCGTGCGGTTCACCAGTACGCGCAACAAAGAATCCAAAGATCAATGCAAAAACAATGATCTGCAGCATCTGACCATTCTGAGTAAGTGCTTCAAAGACATTCGCCGGCACCATTCGAGTCAAGATATCGGCGAAGGTCGAGCCGCTTGCTGGCTCAAAGTTAGCCGGGATCTCCAAACCCAAGTTGGCCCCCACCCCCGGCTGCAAAATGTTGACCACGACCAAGCCAGTCATAATCGCCAGCAATGAAGTGGTCATGTAGTAGCTCAGGGTCTTCGCACCAAGGCGTCCAAAGTCCTTGCCCGACCCCAGTGAGGCCACTCCTACCACGATGCTGGTCAGGATCAGCGGCACAATCAGCATCTTCAATAGTGTCATGAAGATGGTCGCGACCATGTCGAACGGCGCGATCCAACGAGCGCGTTGCGAGGCCGGGTCGAGCACCTCGCGCTCGTACTCCTCACCACTGATAATCGAGACTGAGGACTCGATATAGCTCGCCTCCGTCGTGGCCTGGAGGACTAGGCCAAACACAACGCCCAGCGCCATAAAGAGCAGGATCTTCGTGTGCAGCTTCACGCCTCCAGGATAAGGCCGCGCTGTGTACACGCCTGTGCGGATCTGTACAGCAATCGGCCAAAGTTACTAGGAGGGAGACTCGCGAGCGGGTGGCTCCCCTGCTCTCGACGCCACCACACCAGCGCCCTGCAGAGCTGAACCCGCTTATCGCCCTCACCTTGAGCGAGAGCGAGACCCCCCCCTAGATTTCGACCCCGAAAACACCCTTAAGGCCAAAGCCGACGGCGAGCGAAACGACGACAAACCAAATCATGATCGAAATCTCGCCGCCAGCAAGAAAGCCAAGCGGCTGCACCGCATAGGGCACCGTGATGGTGCGCACTGGGCCGGTCGAAGGCAGTACAGGGTCACCAAAATAGACGATCGGATCCTTGGCCT
>JAKVCF010000211.1 GCA_022447335.1 Planctomycetota bacterium
CTAGCTGAACCACGAATGAATACCCCCAACTTATCGCCTAACCCCTGCACTGCGGCCCAGTTGACATAAAGCTGTGCCCAAGCCTCCTTGCCGCCCAAAGTTGAGGTGCATGCCAGCACTGCGATGAGCCCGAGCAGTGACTCCGCCAGCATGCCGCCGTAGCCGAGCGGACGCGCATCGACCTCACGGTCGAGCTGCTTAGCAGTCGTACCACTAGCCACCAGGCTATGGAATCCACTGGCCGCCCCGCATGCAATCGTGATGAATACGAAGGGGAAAATGGGTGGAGCACCAGTAGGGTTGGGGTTGATCATCGGGGCATCAAAGGTCGGTCCCATAAGGAAGAAACCGCCGTACATCAGCACCAATCCGATAATCAGCAAAAGTGAGTTGAGGAAATCACGGGCTTGCAACAGCAACCACACGGGCAGCACACTCGCCGCGTAAGCATAGATCAGAAGAATCCAAACCCATTCGCTACCGAGCGGCCAACCATCACTCGAGTTCACACCCACCGTCGGGTAGCGATAACCGAGATAGATCAGCCCAAGCAGCAACCCGAACGCAGGAAAAGTAACTTTCCCTAGCGACAGTTTCTTGATGTAGAGCAGATAACCCGCCCCCATCGCCAGCACCATCAGCCCGGCCGAAGGCATAACTACTCCCGGGAAACTGGTTTTCGACGCCGCAAGATTTTCGGAGTTGAAATCGGCCCCCCACGAAAACAACACAGTGATCACATAGACGAAAACCCCCATCGCCAGCGCGACGCCAAAAAAGATTAACGCCAAGAAAAGAGCCTTTGCTTGCCGCCCCAGGATGTCCTCACAGAGCGTCCCAATGCTCTTTCCTTGATGACGTGACGAAAGCACCAGTGCCGAAAAGTCGTGAACGCAGCCAACGAAGATTGCGCCACAGACCACCCATAGCAACGCCGGTAGCCAGCCCCAGAACACCGCTACCGCTGGACCGAGCATGGGCGCCAGCCCTGCAATCGAGGCGTAATGGTGCCCGAAGAGCACCAAGGGACGTGTCGGTACGTAATCGACGCCGTCTTCGAATTCGTGTGCCGGAGTGACTGCCGCCGCGTCGAGCCGGAAGACCTTCTCTGCTAGCCAGCGGCTGTAATAGCGGTAGCCGACCAAGTAAGCCACGAGGGCAAGTGCGGCGGCGACGGCGGCTGGCACGGAGGAAACTCGACTCTACTCAGGGCGCGATATACGCGGAAACACGCGGAAGCGCGCGAATCTCTTCGATTGAGACCACCCGCCGTTTCCCTTCCTTGCTCAATTTACGCCAAGTTCCCCGCACAGCAACCTCACGGCCAAGATAGTCGCGCAAGTAGAAGCGACCGTCAAAGCTGTGCACCAGAACCTCTCGATTGCCGCGCACAGCGACGAATGGCGTCTCCGGGTACTGATGCGGCTTGTGCACCAAGTGACCTACCCAAGTCACTTGCCCCTCACCCACGAGCGACTTCTTGGCACCTTCCTTCTCGGCTAACGTGCCGGACGGCAAGCCCTGCTCCAATTCAGCCCGACGCAAGCGTGCAGTCATGGCTGAGGCGTGAAACTTGCGCAGCGCGTCTGAACGAGTCAAACCTTGGCGCGCATCTTTAAGCAGCATTGAATCCTTGGACTTCAACAAAACCGCAGTAAAGATCATTTCACAGTTCTCGAGCACGTCAGGTGCATAGAGATCGAGCATTTCCGTGACTTCTTTAGCATGCGCATCGAGATTCTTTCGCGCGGCCGCAACCGCGAGAGCTGGGTCTTCTTGAGGAAGATCTAAATCAACAGCCTTGCCCAATAAAGCGCTCTTCGGAACAGCAACTTCTGCGGCTATGGCCACTCCTTCGGCAGACTTGGCCACTCCTTCGGCCGGCTGCACCTTTTGACTCGCGTCGGCCACTGCAGACTGCTCAGAGTTTCCAGCAGACTTCACTTCTCCCTCTGAAGGCTGCAACTTCTTCCCTCCCGTGATGCCTGGCTTGGCGCTGGCCAAGACTGCCTGCGTGCGCTTGTCACCAGCCAACCCCCACGAAGATGACCAGTCAGTTGGAGGTGGACTAAATACCTCAATTTTCTCAGTGAGGACCCAAGCCGAGAGCTCTTCGGGTGCCAGCACCTTAAGCCAAGCGTCATCTTGATCGAGCACGGGCAGAGCCCAAT
>JAKVCF010000212.1 GCA_022447335.1 Planctomycetota bacterium
GCGCACGATTGTTTTCGATCACTTTGTTTGCGGCGTTAAGAATTTCTGGGGTGCAGCGATAGTTTGTTTCGAGGCGCACTACTTTGGCCTCGGGGAAATCCTGGTCGAAGCGCAGGATCTTTTGCACATCGGCTCCACGCCAGCCATAGATAGATTGATCGTCGTCGCCGACCACGCAGAGGTTGCGATGCTTCGATGACAGTAGGCGGAGGATCTCATACTGCGGCCCGTTCGTATCCTGATACTCGTCAACTAGCAGGTAGCGATACTGATCCTGTAGGTGCTCCAGCATGGCACCATCTTCTCTCATGGCCTTCAAGGCCAGTAAAAGTAAGTCGTCAAAGTCGACCGCGCGGGATCGGCGGAGTGAGGCTTCATACTTGCGATAGGCCATCGCAATCAGCTCGTTACGATCGTCTCCGGGCAGCTCAGATGCATGCTCAGGGTTAAGGAGTTGGTTCTTCCACAATGAGATCTGTGACAGCGCAGCTGAGGGCTTGATTTTCTCTTCGCCGACACGCAGTTCACGTAGTGCGGCGCGTACCGTAGCTAGCTGGTCAGCCGAGTCGCAAATGGTGAACTGTCGTGGTAGTCCGACGATCTCACCGTGACGGCGTAGCAGGCGGGCGCAAAAGCTGTGGAAAGTCCCTATCGTCAAAAATCCGGCCCGCTCTTCTCCGGCGGTGGTGGCAATGCGTTCCCGCATTTCGCGTGCCGCTTTGTTCGTGAAAGTCATTGCCAGCACATGCTCTGGCAGAATTCCGTTGTGCAGCAGGTGCGCAATTCGCGTGATGATTACGCGCGTCTTTCCAGTGCCTGCGCCTGCGAGGACTAGTAGAGGTCCTTCGGTATGCTCGACTGCTTCCTGTTGTTCAGGGTTTAGGCGGACGGTGGGAGTCACCATGGGCCGAGAATCATCGTGGCCCCGGGGGTTGGGTTCAAGTGAGCCTTCATGATCCGTATACCATTGCCCAGTTTTGGCATAGTCTTGTAGTGGTGGTAGAGGACGAAAGTGCGGGGGGATTGTAAGTTGCGCACCTAAGTGCTTCCGCGCCCCCCGCAATTCCCCGGCCTAGCATGGGCCGCCGCTCTCGGCCTTGGCTGTCACTTTGCGACGCCTTTGCTCAGGGAGAATATCGAAGGCTGGGCGTTGGGTGGGGTCAGCCTAGCGATTCTGCTGGGGTTCCTTCTGGGTCAGATCATCGCCCCGACAACTCGCACCAAGCCGGGGCTGAAGTACGCTGAGAAGACGGTACTTGCAGTGGCGATTGGATTCTTGGGTGCGCGCCTCGATGGCGGGGCCCTGGCAGAACTCGGTTGGCCGACTGCATGGTTGCTGCTTGCGATGATGCTGCTGACTATCGTCGCCGGCCGGGTTTTTGCCTATCTATGCGGCCTCGGCCCCGGCATGGGCTGGGCTTTGGGCGTAGGCACCGCTGTCTGTGGCTCTTCAGCTATCGCGGCTACTGCGCCATTCGTAGATGCTAAGGAAGAAGAAGTCGGTCTATCGGTTGGGGTGGTCAACCTACTTGGCACGATCGGGATCTTTGCGTTGCCTGCCATCATCTTTCTGATGAGTTCGCCAGAGGAAGAGGCGATTGTTATGACTGGAGGTAGTCTGCACGCGGTCGGGCACGTGGTAGCGGCGGGCTACACTGTGTCAGAGGAAGTTGGTATCGGCGCAACCGCGGTCAAGATGGGGCGTATCGCACTGCTGGTGCCGACCGTGCTATTCCTTGCCTTACGTCAGCAAAAACGGCGAGAGAAGGGCGATGCTGCGGCTTCGCAAGGGATACATAAGTTGCTTCCGGGTTATCTGATTGCCTTCGTTACCCTGGCCACAATGAACACATTGGGTTGGCTACCAAATAGTGTTGGTGATGTGCTTGCGGAGCTAGCACAAATCACTATGGCGATTGCAATGGCTGGTATCGGATTACAGCTGCAGCTTCGAGTTCTAATTCAGCAGGGTCCGAGTACGTTGCTTGCTGGCACGCTTTGCTGGGTGCTTCAGATTGGTTTCTTGTTCGCCGGGATGCGCTTACTTTAACGCTTGGGGAAGACCCCGACGCGATCCGCCCAAACTTTCCACTGCTTAGCCATGTCGGTCAGTCGTTCAGGATCTTCG
>JAKVCF010000213.1 GCA_022447335.1 Planctomycetota bacterium
GGGTCCAGGCGCTTCTGGATGGCGGCGCGATCGATTGCAAGTCCTTCGTCCAACCTGAAGAGGTGGTCGAGACCTAAGCCTTCAGCCAGACGGTAAGCGAAAAAGGCCTGCGCGTTGCGGAAGCCCGCACCACGGCCCGATAGGCTCGCATAGGTGTCATAGGCATAGAACTCATCGGCGGTCCAGGGGCGGTCTGAGCTTGATTCGGACCAGCTAGCTAGCGATTCAACCGCACCTTTTGGGATCGGGAAGTCGGCGTCTTCCTGGAAGAAGAGCACTCCAAGAACCGATCCCAGTCCGATCAGAAGCAGGTTCGTGACACCGACGCGTACGGAGCGGAAGAACTCAAAAATCGTCCACGGTCGAAAAGCTAAAGTGGCAAAGATTGGCAAGATCGCAAAGAACAGACCCACGGCAAAGCCGATACGGGCTGATCCTTCGGCTTGGGGAAGGCTTCGCGCCAACCATCCGACCAGAGGTGTCCATGCAGTAAGTGCAAGTAGAACAAGAATCGCCTTCCGGAAAGTCCAGAGGTCGCGCGCGGCCTTTTGTTGTGCCGAGAGTGCCATCGATTAACGAGTACGACTGCCGAGGAAACGGGTCAGACCGATTAGTTGCCCGCGCGGATCTGCGGCGGGAAGTGCTTCAAGTGCGATGCATGCGGCATCAAGAGTGTCAGCGATCTCCTTATGGGCGACCTCCAGCGCTGCTGCCATGGGTTCGGCGAAGCGGCCTTCCAGCAGGATCGAGCGCGGTGCTCCAGCGCCGAACTGCTCGCACAAAATAGCGCGGTCTTCCTTGCTCAGTGCGTCGCGCAGACGAATCAGCGGCAAGGTCATCTTGCCATTGGCCCAGTCTGTGCCCAGCGACTTGCGGGCGCGGTCTTCATCGCCGATTAAATCGAGCAGATCGTCCTGCATTTGGAAGGCGCGGCCGGCAAGCAGGCCGTGACGGGCACAGTTTTCCTGTAAGTCATCGCTAGCGCCGGCATAGGCTGCACCCAAGCGGCCAGCAGCTTCGAAGAGCGCTGCAGTCTTGCCGTCGATCTGATCGAAGTATTCCTGTTCCGATAAATCGAACTTGCCTGCCGATAGGTTCTGGCGAATCTCGCCCTGGCAGATCCGTGCAGTCGCTAGTGCTAATTCGCGTGAGCAAAGTTTGTTGTCAAGCTCGGTTGCTTGGCGGAAAGCTTGCGCATATATCCAATCGCCGAGCAGAACGCTGGTGTGCGGATTCCAGCGGCGGTGGACGCAGTCGATGCCGCGGCGCTCAGCCGCCCCATCGAGCAAGTCATCATGCACTAGAGTTGCAGTGTGAATCATCTCCACTACGCCGGCAACCACCAAGTGCTCTTCGCGCACGCCGCCACAGCCCTGAGCGACAAGAAATACCTGAGCCGCCCGTACCTGCTTACCGCGAAATCCGTGGAGGTGCTCCAGCAGCGGAGCTAAGCGCGGGTGGTCAGGCTGATAGCGCGCGTCGAGCCATGTATTGACGCGCTTCAGGTCGCCGCTGATTGAGGCAATCAGCGGCGCTAGCGAAGGGGCCTCGGTGCTGTGGGTCACGGGAGCTTGCCTTCCTTGGACCAGTGCCGCAACTGTTCCCAGTCACAGAGTTGATTCAGGTTGAAGCAAGGGTGAATTGTATCTCTGCCCTCGTCTGCTTCGGTCATGTACACCATGACTTCCGCTGGAGTTGTTACGCCTTGGCGCCCTTGTTTCAAGAGCGCAAGTAGCGCTTGGGGCCCCTCGGCCAGCTGTTGCTGGATTTGAGGGAGTAGCCGCTTTGGGTAGATCGCGCAGACCGGCTGCGGTCTTCCGCCGCCGTCTGCAGCGCAGAGCGGGAGTATCCGGCCCGGCACTTGCTTCCAGGCCTTTAGCAGGCGGAGTAGATGGGGGCTGTGAATGAGAGGAAGATCGGCTGCTAGCAGCAACACTGCTTCTGCCTGCGTGTCTACGAGCGCTTCGAGTGCGACGGCTAGAGCTGCAAGCGGCCCGCGCCCTGGATCGGCGAGGTGTCGCCAACCTTGCGGCAGGTTGGGCGGAGCGTCGGGCGACAGCCAATAGCAGGGCTGCACCCCGGTCTCCGCTAGCGCATGAGCGGCGCGAGTGGCCAGATCAC
>JAKVCF010000214.1 GCA_022447335.1 Planctomycetota bacterium
CCCGATTCATCTCTGTGCCTCCAGGCGCAGCAGGGGTACAAGTTTGGTTCCATGGCCTTGATGTAGGCTCGAGCACCCTGACCACTCCGGCTTCACTGACTGTTCAGTAGAAACGCCGATTGGTTCAAACTGCGCCCCCTCGCCTTACGGCGAGGGGGCGCTTTCTTTATCTCTAAGCTATGGCACTACTCGCATACTACGATGCGGGAAACTTCTTTGCCCAAATGAAAGTCTATATAGCCCGTGACTTCTTCACGCTCATTGAATCTCGTCCACGTGCCTTCCTGCAAACCATCCTTGTATTCGCCTTCTCTTTCCTTCGTTCCGTCCTCACGCCAGAAAGTCCATAGCCCGGTCCGGACACTCCCATCAAGGATATAACCGCTGACCTTCAGCTGACCTGACCCTTCGTAATACTCAACAGCCAAGGTACCCTGCTCGACCTGGCCGCAGCCAATAAGGGCGAGTGCTGTCAGTAGGAATATGCGGCGCATTCCGCCCAAATTAACTCTGCGCAGCCCCCTTTAACTAGCTTCATGTTTGGGGAAAATGACGCGCGAAATGGCCCTATTTGCACGGGAGGACAGCCCTACCTCTGGATCCTTCTAAACCGACACATGCCTCCGTACATCGGTTACCTTAGTGGAGATTATGCGACAAAGACTTCTCCCCCTACTTGTCAGCCTAGCTTTTGCAACACAAGCTACAGCGCAGCAGACTTGGTACGTCCCTGATGATTTCGCAACAATTCAGTCTGCAATCGACCAAGTAAGGGATAGCGATACTGTCATCGTTCGCGATGGAGTTTATGATGAAAACCTTTTTTTCCGCGGGAAGGGGATCACTCTGAAGAGCGAAAGCGGGCCTCAATTCACCGTGATTGATGGCCAAGGTCGAGGATCAGCCATCGCAATGATCGGATCCTCAACGCGCAATCCAGCCGTACTTGAAGGGTTCACAATCCTGAATGGATCTGGAACATTTGACCAGTCCGCAAACATTGAATGCGGAGGTGGCATCTACTGCTCTGATACTTCTGTGATAATTCGCAACAATATTATCCAATCAAATAAGAGCGGATTTGGGGGAGGAATTGCCTGCCGATCCAACTCAACTGTCACTTTAGAAAACAATGTAATTGAAGGGAACTCGGCAAATGCTGGCGGAGGAGTTTCGATTGTCGAATCAAAGGTCCTGATCTTCAGCAATTACATTCTTGGAAACAAGTCGATAGCGGGCAATGGTGGCGGAATCGCTTCA
Source organism: Planctomycetota bacterium (assembly GCA_022447335.1). Classification (GTDB taxonomy): domain Bacteria; phylum Planctomycetota; class UBA1135; order UBA1135; family UBA1135. The sequence continues at coordinate 1,261 of JAKVCF010000214.1, forward strand.
GCAACTTCTCCTGGCCTCGTGCTGCAGGGGAACATCATTTCTAATAATGAGTCTTCGAATGATGGCGGCGGGATTAGTTGCCTTGAAACGTCTCCGAATCTCGACCGGAACACCATTGTCATGAATCGCGCTATCGGCCAAGGAGGTGGCATGGCCTTTTATGGAGGTTGTTACCCGACAGTTATGGACTCTATTCTGTGGGATAACTCAGCACCATCTGGAAGCCAGGCTGCAGTTGACGGTGATTCTTGGCAGTGGGGATATTCCGCAATGAGAATTAGCTATTCTGATCTACAGGGCGGAAAATCTGGAGTCTATGTAGCGCCAGGAAACTCTTTGACATGGGCCGCGGGAATGATCGATCAGGACCCCCAATTTATTGGGCCTGGAGATTGGAATCTACTTGCTACTTCCCCATGCATCGATGCAGGAAACCCCTTCTCACAACTTGACCCCGACCGTACGCGGGCAGATATGGGTGCGCTTTATTTCGATCAAGCCACCCCAACTCTAAGTGCATCCGGCCTCATCGCTGGACAAAGGGCTCTAGTTGAGATCACGAATGCAACGCCCAATAACAAAGCTCATGTTGCCTGGTCGGTTCGCGGCGGTGGCCCGACTCCCACTCCGTGGGGCGATGCAATGCTGACACCTCCCTACCAGGTCGTACTTCTGTCAACGGATTCCGCGGGATACGCCTCGTACTCCTCATTTATTCCAGCAAGTGCAAGCGGAATAACTGTATGGCTACACGGGACCGATGTCGGGACACAAAGCATGCTGAACGCATTCAGTACGGTCATTCGATAGTAAGGAAAGTTTGAAAACT
>JAKVCF010000215.1 GCA_022447335.1 Planctomycetota bacterium
TCCGCGGCTCGGACTCAGCAGCGCCATCAACACGATTCAGCGAACGGAACCGCACTCCATCGGTAGCTTCTCCCTGCGGGCTTAGAAAGGAGAACTCGGCCCGCCCGCCCGGCTCCAACTGAAGATCGCCTAAATCGATCTCGCCGCGAAACTCCTGCGGATCAAGGCTATAACGCTCACCGAAGGCATGCGAGATGGAATAGGAGTATCGCCCAGGCGAGAGTTCGACCTCAAAGCGCCCATCCAAACCGGTGCGCTTCCAAGTAGGTCGAGGCCAGCGGCCGGACTCGGGACGAAAACCCACCCGGCCTTCGGGTACCGGCTCGCCTTCGGAATTGATCACACGCCCAATCACAAAAGCCGTTTCAGGAAGAACAATACGTAGTTGCTCAGAAGGTTTTTCGCGTCGCCGCGCCGAAAGACCGCGCTCTGGATCGGCGACCAGATTGTATTCGGCATCTTCGAACATACCCTCCATGCGGAAGCTGCCTTCCGTGCCAGTGATTACCGGCGGCACCGGGCCAAGTAAACCTTCGGCCATCCCCTCTAGTCGATGCTTGCGCTCACGCGCGCGTGCCGTCACGGTCACGCCCTCAACTGGGGCGCCAAAGGAGTCCACCACTGTGCCCGCCATCGCATCACCACGCGACAGCATAACTTCGACTAGACCATCTCCGCGCTGCGTAATCGAAACCGGGTTCTGGTGATAGTGCTGGAAGCCGTGCTTGGCGACATCGAGCTTGTAGTCGTTGAAAGACAAGTGCTGAAAAACAACGATTCCATCTTTTTCGGTCTCCAAAAAATGGAGGGACACCTCCTCCTCAAAGTCACCCCCGTTGGCCAGTGCCATGAACACTGCTGCATCTTCGATTGCGACGCCGTACTCGTCGAGTACGCGCACCTCCAAATGACCACCGGGGGCAAGGCGCAAATCTCCTAGGTCACGTGTTTCGCCGGCCTCCAAGTCCCCGGAAAGCTTGAAAGAAATCAGATGCCGTGCAAGGCGTGCGTAAACCACAATCTGCACACCCTCCGGCGCGCTTAACTCAACTAAGCCTTCGCCGTCGCTCATAACCTCGTTGACCTGCACACCTTCGGCCTCAACTGGCGCTCCTTGGACTGCAAAGAAAATAGGCTTAAGACTGCGGAGATCGCCCTCGGCATCCACTGACACAATCCCCATCACACCGACTGACGCCCCCTCAAGCGGAGAGCCGCCCTCGTTGATCACGCGCACACGCACTGTTGCGAGATCTACATCGGACCCAACTTCGGTGGGCAGCACTCCTCCACCCTCGCGCACTGGTTTCACCTCGCGATCCTCTGGCACTAGCTCGAGGGGATTGACTGGAAACTGGTCGAGCTCTGACAAAGAGCCGACCTCGGCAAGGCCACGCTCCTCTTCTCTCTCGGGCGCGGCCGCGCTGGGATCAGAATTATCAGCCACTAAGTTCGACGCTGGCCACAATAGAACGCCAACACAAACCACAAGGATCAACGCCAATGGCAACCAAGCACGCTGCATATCTCGATCCTACCAGGGAAGTCTTGTCGGCTGTGGCGGGGTCCGGAGCGAATCACGATCAGTGAGCCAACGACGGGTATCGCAAGGCCTGATAGCCCCGGCGCTCCATTGTGAGTCGCTCGTGCACTGATTCATGCACGCGACCCTCACGCGCGGTTGATTCAATCACGCGTAACTGCGTACGCCCAGGGTCTGCCCACTCGACAAAGACCATCGCGTGGCGGTCCATCCGATTCAAAATGTCGCCAGGAAGCAAATCATCCCAATCATCCAAGTGGCGGCACAGCCGAGGCAGGCTGCGAGTCGACTCTTTACGCGGCAGGCGCCAAATGCGTGAGATGAGCCCGGAGCAATCCACCCCCACGGCTTCAGGGGTGAAAAATGACCTGCCATCAGTCGGCAGATGTCCCGCCCATTTACCCTCGGCGACACCAGCCTCGAACTCGGCGATCGAAGAGAAGCCCCCCCACTGAT
>JAKVCF010000216.1 GCA_022447335.1 Planctomycetota bacterium
ATCGGGTCGACTGCAATGCGCATTAGTTCGCCCATGCCCAGGCGAAGCACTGGGTCGGAAGACTGGCTGACCGGAGATTTCATGAGCAGACCCTCCGCCTGTTCATTGCCGTCTCCGCCTTCTTCCGGAATCACGGTTTGCTGGACCACAGCCTCGGCTTTAAAAATCTCGGCATGGCGCCCCTTCGCCACTGCCTCACGTAGCTCTTTCTCCGCCGAACGCGAGAGCACGATCAACTTGGCTTCAGTGCCCGAACCACTTGCCGTCTCGAGCCGCACTTCGCCCACGTCAAGCAAGCGGTGTAAGGGCCCCTGGACCAGATCGATGTTCTGAATGCGCACATACGGGATATGCCGCTCGTTGTGAAACCAGCGCCCGGTAATGATCACTAATTCGTCTTTCTCAAAGCTATAACGAAGTGTGCGTGTGCGATAAAACTCGACCAGAAAGGCGGGTAGAATTAGCAGAGGTAGCCACAGCTGCCAGCGACCATCTGCGGATAAGAAGAAGACTAGTAATGCTGGAACCAGAAAAGACCGGATCAGCGGGAATAAGCGAAACAGAAGACTGCTGCCGTGCAGACGGCGCGTGAACGTGGAGTCAGACGGCGTCGCCGTCATGCGTATCCTCCAAAAGCTCATCTCGCAGACGCAATGCAAGCGAGTGCGGCAGACCGGGCACCGTAATCGTCGCATCTTCAGTTCCGGCTACGTGCACCTGCAATGATCCGAGGCCGAACTTGCGCTGTACTGGGCCTTGCGTCACATCGGTATATTGCACGCGTGTGCGAGGCACGCGAATCTCACGCCGCCCCAACAGCCCCTTCCAGACATCAAGACTCTGCTCGGTCAGGCGCCAACCGCAGAAAGGGTATTCCCACTTCGGCCAACAATGCCCCAAGATCGCAATGGTCGGAATCAAGATTAGCCAAAGCCCAATCGCCCCGACACGCATCTCACGCCCCATCACCTCGAAAACGTTTAAGAACAAAAGAGCTAAGGCTGCCCCTAATCCAAGGACCATCGCAAAGATGCGTGAAGCCATCTGCTCAGCAGGAATCCACCGCGGATCCAACTCCTGGCGACCCTCTGGGATAGTTTCAGGATCGATTTCAACTGACGTAGCTGACTCAACTTCAAGCACGCCCGCATCGCCAGCCTCAAGATCGGGCTGAGCGGATTGAGTAAGTGGATCGACTTCCATCCAGCTAAATTCTACGTTCGGTCATCGGCGCCGAATCAGGTAGGCATTTTCGAGCTGGCGGCGATACTCATCCAACGATACTAAACCCACCAAGGCGCGGCGCGCATCGACCTGACCCGCCGCCTGGATCGGGTGAAACTGGAGCTTCCCATCTATAAAGTCAGCTTGGGTTCCATACACCTGCGGCATACCCTGTGTAATGCGCACCCAATCGGTTAGCGCCGCAAGCTGCGTACCATCGCCTTCGCCGCGCGCCCAAGCCTGCTCCATTAGTTCCAGTCCTTCGATCTGAAAACGCAGATCGTGATCAGCATTGATCAGCAACTCGGCCGCTGCCACCACCCCATCAGGGCCGACCAGCGTTTCACTGGGCCAACCATAGCGAGCGACAATTTCCTTCAACCGATCCGCATGATTGCGGTAAATGCGCCGTTGCTCGTAAACCTCAGCTAAACTCAGACTGACGATGCCACGTTCGATCAGCTGCTCGCGATAATCCTCGGCATCAATACTCATCTTCATCAGCTCGACACGCAGATCGGGAGACGCTACCGAAATCGGAGACGAGGGGACGCGTGGACCTGAGCAAGACGGAAAGACCTGCACCATGCAGAGCAGAAGCAACTGCAAGGCACGCATGAACCAACGATCACACAAATGATGTCCACCGCCAAACATAGGGGCATCGAGTTCACGGAATCCATGCTTTCGGTAAAGAGTAATAGCTTCGTTCATACGCTTCACTGTCTCGAGGTAGCAGTCGCGATAACCTGCGCCGCGTGC
>JAKVCF010000217.1 GCA_022447335.1 Planctomycetota bacterium
GGCAGTGACCTCGGCCTTGCGCTTACATAGGGCAAGAAAGAGGGCGAGCTGCACGGTGCAGGCGACCAGCCATGGTGAGAGTGGGGCTTCGATTGCCCAAACGCCAGCGAGCACGCGTAGGAGGAAGCCAGCTGCGATCGAGAACACATCGAGCAAGAAAACGTGCTTAATCCGCAGGGTGTAGGCCAGTTGGAGCAGCAAGTAGCCGCCGATGGCTTTCCAAGCTTGGCCTAGTGCGAACATCCACGACAGGGTGAAGGCGCCTCCGGCAAGGAGTAGAGCGGTTAGGGTTGCGGTCTGCGGGGCCAGCTCACCTGAGGCGATCGGGCGCAGCCGCTTTACCGGGTGTTGCCTATCTCGCCCCCGATCAAGCAGATCGTTGAACAGGTAAACCCCGGATGAGGCCGCGCAGAAGAGTCCGAAAGTCAGGGCCGCAGCCACCGCGGCTTCGGAGTTGAGTGCTTGCCCACTGAACGCAAGTCCTGCAAAGACGACCAGATTCTTGGTCCACTGTTGTGGGCGTAGGGCCTTGAGGAGTGGGGACATTCGTCGGAAGTCTACTCCGACTCGTGGCGATCTGGCAGCCGGGGTTGGGCGCCGAGTAGCTCTAGCTGGTCGCCCAGGGGCAGCTCAGGGGCGAAGCTGGGCAGAAGAAGCGCGGCTGCGGAGCTTTCGGGGGCTGGTAAGGCTCGGCGACGTGGAATCTTTAGGCTGGCCAGTACGTTCCAGGAGGGGTCGAGGAAGTGCACACGTAGCCCGTCTGGCGCACCGAAGGCGTGTACGGCATCGACCGGAGTGAGTAGTAGGGCTTGACCGTCTTGCCAGCTTCGGCCCCAGGCCTGGCGGAAGCGTTCCCAACGAGTCGTGAGTGGGATGAGCTCGGTGCAGATTAGGCCGCCGCGGGTGGCGTTGCCCACCTTGGGATGCTCGTCATCGACTAGCTCGGGCCGCGGCATGCCAAGGTAGAGTTCGTTCATTCCTTTTCGCTCTCCGGGCGAACTGGCCACCAGGCTCGTACTGCGCACCGCAGGCGGACTGCATGACTGAGGCTGGGGCGACGGCGGAAGAGGTCGCAGCGCGGGTCATCGACGAGATCGAGCAGGTGTCTTGCGCGCAGCACAGCCGCACGTAGTCCGCGCGCGAGGCGCGAGCCTACTGCATCGCAGACTGGTAAGCCCTCGTCGAGCAGTTCACGCGTCCAGGCGACCTGCGAGCTTAGGTACCGGTTAACCACCGGTGTGCGCACCCCTGCTACTAGATCTTCGAGAGTGGCGCCGGCTGTTTCGAGATCGGCGGTCGGCAGGGGAATTTTGCCGGCGGAAAGGTGCTGTGGGAGGTCGGTCAGCAGTCTGGTCAGCACCAGCCCGCATCCGAGTTGGGATGCGGGATGAGCCGCTTCGGGCTGATCGCGCTGTGCTAAGCCGAGCGCCCAACGTGCGACCAGCTCGACCCGCGGCCGCATCTCGTCGAGCAGTTCTTCGCGGCTTTTAGGAGCCTCGGGCATGGGTTCGGGCATGCGATCCATCAATTCGAGGACTAACCCGTGGTCGATCTCGCCCGAGGTGGCCGACGACCACAGCGCTAGCATCAACGGGCCGTCCGGGCGGCCTCGCAGTGTGTTGCGAAGAGCAATCCGAAATGCCTCGCGGCGCTGGCGAGCAGGCCCCATAGCGACTGCGAGCACCGGATCGAGTGCGCGCAGCATGCCGCGCGGCATCAGAACCGGGCCTGGGTAGAGCTCGCCGGCGATCTGCCGAGCCTGGCGCGTTGCGAAGCGTTGCGCGTGGCGGTAGTCCAATTTTTCGGTCATCTGGGTGGGATCTGAGGTCCCTGCTCTCCAAAATAGGAGCTCCGCCGGGTCATGGACACCATCAACCGCACCGACGACGTGCTTGAAGCACGCTACGCCGCGCACGATCTGCGTCATCTGATCGGACTAGTCCGTGGCCACGCT
>JAKVCF010000218.1 GCA_022447335.1 Planctomycetota bacterium
ACGAAGCCCAATCGACCGGGGAGTCCACGCCGGAAGTCTCGCTCTAGTAGCAGGCGGAAGATCGCCCATGGAGTCAGCAGGATTGTTCCGGCCCCCAGCAGGAGCTGGTAGACGAGATAGACGCCGCGGCGGCGTTCGCTCATACGTGTCTACGCACCCGAGCTAGGCCTTGCCGCAGCAATGCTTGTACTTCTTGCCGTTGCCGCATGGGCATGGGTCATTCCGCCCCACCTTGACAGCTTTTGTCTTCCCGGAAGATTCCGGTCGCTCGCAATCAGGGTCACTGCAGCAGTCCTTCTTAGCATCCGCCTCAGCCTTAGCGTCTTCCCGGGCCTGACGCTGCTGCATACGCGCAGTCTCCCCTTGAGGCGAGCTTTGTGGGGCTGAATAACCTACAGCAACGCGTTGCCGGGGTCGCTGTTGCCCGGAACCTGGCGCGTTGGCGCCAGTAATCGGGCCTGCCGTTGAGCTGAAGTTTGGATGACTAGCACGAGCCCCTTGATAGTTTTGCTCCAGCGCATCGTCGTCGCGCGCCTTCATCTGCATGCGCAGGATATAGCCGGTAACTTCGTCTGCGACCGAAAAGAGTAGCTCCTGAAATCGCTCGAGACCCTCACGCTTGTATTCGGTTTTCGGGTCGACTTGAGCGTAGCCGCGTAAACCAATGCCCGCACGCAGAGCATCCATCGTATAAAGGTGCTCCTTCCACTTGCTGTCGATGGCATTCAACATCAAAAAGCGCTCTAACTCACGCATGAGCTCCTCTCCGAACTGATCCTCGCGCTTCTTGTAAAGCTCATGAACCTCACTAGTGAGTAGGTCGTAGAGCTGGTCATCCCCAGCCCGCTCAAGCTCCTCAACTGTGATCTCAGAGGCCCATTTGCGCTGAGCCCAGACGTGAATTGCCTCGTAGTCAGTGGGCACATCGCGACCATCACCGCGATAAGTTTCCAGGGTGCTATGCAGGACCTCATCGAGCATCGCGAAGATACGGTCCGTCAAACCCTCAGCTCGAAGCGCCTCCTGCCGGTGCTCGTAGATGAGGTGGCGCTGCTTGTCCATCACCTCGTCGTACTCGAGTAGATTTTTGCGGATCTCGAAATGGTAGTTCTCGACCTTCTTCTGCGCTTTGCGAATGGCATTCGAGACCATGCGTGACTCGACCGGCTCACCTGAGCCCATCCCGGCCCGCGATAAGAAATTTTTGACCCAGTCCTTGTAGAACCGGCGCATCAGCGGGTCGTCAAGTGACAAGAAGAAGCGAGTGCGCCCTGGATCGCCCTGGCGACCAGAGCGGCCGCGCAGTTGGTTGTCAATGCGACGGGACTCATGACGCTCGGTCCCCAACACGTAGAGGCCGCCAGATCCGAGCACCTCCTCCTTTTCGGCCTTGCAGGCCGCTTCAAGCTCCGCGCGTGCGGCTTCGACTTCGGGCCCCTCGGACTCTGGGTCGATTTTGCGGCGCTGCAATTCTTCGCGTAGTAGGCCTTCGACGTTACCACCCAATACGATGTCCGTGCCTCGGCCGGCCATGTTGGTTGCGACAGTCACTGAGCCCTTGCGGCCGGCCTGCGCAACAATGTCCGCCTCGCGCTCGTGCTGCTTGGCGTTCAGCACTTCGTGGCGAATGCCTCTTCGCTTGAGTGCATTTGCGATTTTCTCGGAGTTTTCGATGCTGGTGGTGCCAACCAACACCGGCTGACCTTTCTCGGTTACCACCTCGATTTCGTCGAGGATAGCCTTCCACTTATCGTTCTCCTCGAGATAAATAACGTCCGCTTCGTCTTTGCGCGTGATCGGGCGGTTGGTTGGAATCGCGACCACATCCAGGTCGTAGATGTTCGCGAACTCCCCGGCCTCAGTCAGCG
>JAKVCF010000219.1 GCA_022447335.1 Planctomycetota bacterium
GGAAACGTACGGATAGTTGGCCTTGATTCAAATGCTGCATATCGCATTCCGGAGCAACTTGAATGGCTTGATGATGTGCTAGAAGAAGCCGCGAATACCTCAACTATCGACTTCGTCTTTGCCCAGCTGCATCACCCACACAAAACGCCATCCTGGACGCCAGGGAATACGGAATACACAGGCGAGGTGATAACACGACTTGAAAAATTTTCGAGCGATACTGGTAAGCCATCAATCCACTTCTTTGGTCATACGCACTCTTACGAACGAGGCCAAAGTCGCGACCACAAACACCTGTGGGTCGATGTATCTGCAGCCGAGGGTGACCTCGCCTGGTGGGGTGAATACCCTCGCCAAGACTACCCAGAATTCCAAAAAGTCTTCATGGACTGGGGGTTCGTATTGATGGAAGTCGAAGATAGTGAAAACCCGAGCTTTCGCATGCGACGCATCTCACGAGGAAACCAATTTGACCCTCAAGATAATGCGGTCATTGATGACATCACCATCCGCCATTCAAATGGTTCGCCTTCTAGGCCAATAGCCAAATCTCCTATCGACGGGTCATCTGAAGTCTCAGCGGACTATGGGGTACTGCAAGGGTCGCGATTCCAGGACTCCGACGATGACTCTCACTTAGCTTCGCATTTCCAATTAACGACGGTCTCTGGAAATTACACAAACCCAGTACGTGATGAATGGTTTCGATTCGAAAACTGGTTCGCTCCTCCAGACGCAACCGGGCGCAATAACGGGTACTACTCAATAAATACTCGCGCTGGGAAGGACTTGAACGAGCTTGAACTCGGCATGCTCCAGCCGTTTACCACCTACTTCTGGCGAGTGCGATACCGCGACTCTGGCCTGGCTTGGAGTGACTGGAGTGCGGAGGCAAGCTTTACAACGGGAGACGCCGCTATCGGAGCAGCCTGCCTCCCCGAAGGTGGATGCGCAATGATGCGCGAAGCAGAAGCGCTAGCCATCGGAGCGTATTTTATGGGGGTAGGTACAAACTGCGAAGATGCTGACTGCCCTACGTTTGTCACACTCTTTGAAGAGAGCTTTGAAAATCTCGATCTTCGAGAGCCTGTCATGGAGCAAGGCGACGGACCCTCATGGACTCCAACACCTCCACATGGATGGACGACCAACCGTGATGAAATGCCCAAAGGCGGCGTCGAAGAATGGCGCGGATGGTCATTCGCAAATAAAGAATTCTGGATCCAAGCCGCCGAAGACCAGGGCCGATCTGACTTTTTACTGGGCCGCGGAGTAGTCGCAATTGCAGATTCTGATGAGTGGCATGATGCCCCAACAGTCACGGGAGAAGAGGGCGGCTTCCTGGCCGCTATGACAACACCAGATATTCCGCTGCGAGGATCAAGGTCGGAAACTGTCCGCGTCGCGTTTGACTCATCCTGGATACCAGATGAACCAACAATAGCCCGCGTCTATGCTGACTTCGACACTGGCGAGCGCGCCGAGATACTTGAGTGGCGATCTAAGATCGGGGACGACAACTACAAAGCCCCTGCAACCAATGAACGCGTTAGAGCCTCCTTCGATCGACCAGAAAAGGCAAAATCTGTTCGCTTGACATTCGTGCTAGGCGAATCAAATAACGATTGGTTCTGGGCAATCGACAATATTCGAGTCTTCGGATTGGTGGAGTGACCACGCCAACAATCAAGCTCTACTAGAGCTTAAGCGCCCCGCATACATCGCTGGATGCTGGCCGCACAAGGAGCGCCTATTTACAGCCCCCCTCTATAAAGCCAGGGCCTCCCCCTAGCGAGCCTTTGTGATCTTCAATTTAAGAATCTTAGCCTGCTTCTT
>JAKVCF010000022.1 GCA_022447335.1 Planctomycetota bacterium
AAGGTCTTCACGTCGATACCAATCCACCGATTGCAACTTACGCGATCCGCTCTCGGGAAAAACAGCCTTACCGCGCGTAAAGGGCTTCGCTTCATACACACTCGTGCGACTCTCTACCCATGGCGAAGCCGATGGGCCTTCTGCTTGCAAACGCGCCGCAACCAAAATGATCGGCCGATCTTCACGGCGATAGCCGAAACGTCGCTCGTGCTCGGCATGAAAGCGTTCGCGTAATCGAGGGCCTTCCACAATCGCAAACTCGCCCCCTTGCCCCTCGCTACGCAGCTCAAGCACACGACGTATCTTGATCACGCCGGGCACCAACCCTTCCGCAATCAACTCGACGCGGGCACGCTCCTCCAACTCAGTAAAGAGCACACGGCGATCGCGCTGCGAAGGCAGAGCGGACAACACCGTGCGCACCAAGGTGCGCCGCGCGGGAGCCGAAAGCATGCCAACTGCCGAGAAGGCGCCAGCGTGCGGTGGAATGACCACCGATTTCATACCCAGACGACTAGCCACCCAAACGGCATGCAAGCCTCCTGCCCCACCAAAAGCATAGAGATGAAAATCGCGCGCATCGTATCCTTCGGCCAAGGAAACGCGACGCAAGGCCCGCTCCATATCGGCACTGGCAATTTCGAGCACTGCGACTGCAGCCTGACGCGCGCTTAAGCCAGCGACATCACCCAGACTCTGCAACGCAGCATGCGCGGCAGCGGAATCAAGCTCAAACTCGCCGCCAAGAAAGGCTTCGGGATGAATGCGGCCAGCCACGAGATGAGCGTCCGTAACGGTCGAATGCTGACCACCCCGCCGATAGCAAGCTGGCCCAGGAATCGCGCCTGCACTCTCCGGCCCCACGCAAAGGGCTCCGCCCGGATCCCAATCCGCCAGACTGCCTCCCCCTGTACCGACCGAGTGCACCGGAAGACCACGCGCCAATAAGGGCAAGCCGCCCAGATTCATTGGCGCTAGCTCGGACTCGCCAAGAGGGAGCAGCGCGACGTCGGTCGAAGTACCGCCCATGTCCAGAGTCAGCACTGCCCCATCTCCACGCGCATCGGCCAAAGTGCGCGCGGCAGCCAGTCCACCCGCAGGACCGGAAAGTGCAAGGTGCACCGGGTCCGCCGCGGCCGCACTCGCCGAAGCAGTGCCGCCATCGGAGCGCATAATCCTCACCTCGGCGCTTCCGGGGAAACACGCTTGGACCTCCTCATCTAACTCATGCAAGGCTGGAGCTACGACGGGCGCCAGTGCCGCATCGGCCCAGGTCGTCGTGAAACGTTCGTACTCGCGATATTCAGGAGCCACCTCGTGCGAACAGAACACCGGCACTCTCAACCCGCGCAATGCTGTCGCCAACTCAGCCTCGTGACGACTCTCACGATAGGCATGCAGTAGCCCTATCGCGATGGCTTCGGGCTTCTTCGCGACTACAGCCTCAACCACGCGCGCAATCTCGCGTTCGGTCAACGCAAACAGGACCCGACCTTCGGCATCGATACGCTCATCAACCTCGATAATTCGACTCGCCGGCTGCGGTGGACGCTTGGGCGAGGGCTCGAGACAATAGAGTTCATCGCGCTCCTGACGACCGATCGCCAATACATCAGCAAAGCCCTGCGTGGTCACGAAAACGATGCGACCTAGGCGCCCCGTCAATAGGGCATTGGTTGCGTGCGTCGTACCATGCACTAAAGCAGTCGGCTTATCGGCAGCCAACTCTGCTAAAGACCCGAGCACAGCCCGCGCCGGGCGCCTAGGCGTCGTCGGCCGCTTGTGCACCTGCAGATCGCCATCAGCCCCCAGCCGCACTGCGTCGGTAAAGGTGCCGCCAGTGTCGATACCGACTCGAATCATATTATTGATAGCGAATGCCCTATGAGTAGAGCGTCGCGCAAGGCTCGCGCCGTGCCCCACCGTCAGCGGTCGCCACCGCAAACTGACGTCGACCACTCATGGTTGCACTGCCAAACTCCCCGTCCTTGCGCACGGCGTAGAAAGTCAACCCAAAGCTTGGTCGACCGTCCTTCCAAAGAGCCGGCTGCCAACGTGCAGCACGCTCAGTCTGCTGCACCACGCGTCGCAGTGCCTCGAGGCAAGCCTCTGTCGGACCCATGCCCTCGCGCATCTTCTCAACGATCAACCACGAACCACCCGAAAGAATGGCAGCCTCACCCCGACCCGTCGCCCCAGCACTACCCACCTCGTTATCGCAATAAAGTCCGCAACCGATCAAGGGAGAGTCGCCGATGCGGCCTGGCACTTTGAAGGCCAAGCCCGAAGTCGTTGTACAGCAACCGAGGTCGCCATTCGGCGCGAGTACTGAACAGTGAATTGTACCCCAGGGGCGTGGTTCGCCCTGCAGTACTGGATCCGCGGGATCGGTGTCGTTAAGTGGCCACAAACGATCATCACCATCGCGGCCAGCGATCCAACGCTTCCAGATCTCTTCGGCGCGCTCGGTCAGCAAATTCTCTGGTTGAAATCCTTGCTCCAAAGCAAAACGCCGCGCGCCAGCGCCAACCAAGTTGACGTGGTCGGTCGCATCCATCACGCGTTCGGCAACCTGCGCCGGATGCATGATGTCCTGGATTGCGCCCACCGAACCCGCGTTGTGCGTTGGCCCGTCCATCACTGCCGAGTCGAGCGAAACCTTGCCGTCTTCATCCGGAAGACCGCCATATCCAACTGACATATCGTTCGGGTCAGCTTCGACCACCGCCACGCCACGCACGGCGGCGCTAACAGGGCGCAACTTTTGCACGGTCACCAGTTCGTGAGCCATGCGAACCGTCTCGACCCCGTTGGCAGAAGCAATCGCACCCGCATCGGCAGGAGGCTTCCATTCGTGTGCAAGAGCCGAGCGACTCGTGGGGAGGACGCCAGCAGCGAGCCCAGCGGCGGCACCCTGCAGCAATCGACGACGCGAGAGACCTTTCGTCATGGCCCCAAGATAGCTGCGCCACCCTCGGAAAAGTGGCACCGCGACGCATGGATTAGGGATGGAAACGGGTCTGAGAACAGGCCCGAACGCCGCAGTGCCCGTAAATGAGACGCAGAAACTCTCCGCAGGTTCCTCGATCCCTCAGCTGTCAAGAATCAGCGCCAATCTCTCGTTAGGGAACCCCGAGAGCCTGCGCTCCAAACGGAGGGAAAGAGTGAGCTCCGATCGAGGGGGGGGCGGAAGAAATGGGGCCGAATCTCGCCCGAAGCGAAATCGCCTAAGCTCACTTCACAAGCTTGCAGCTCGCTGTGATTTCCTCAGCTCGCCCCGAATCTTCCCATGAACCTTCATCCTCGCCCTACGATCTGAATATGGCGTGGATCGATAAAGCTGACATCGACGGCGCGCAAGGCGTGCTCGGAAAAATCTACCGGGATGCCCTACAGCGTGTCGGCAAGGTTTGGCAGATCGTGCAAGTGCAGTCGCAGAACCCGGGGCAACTTCGCGCTAGCCTAAGCCTCTACCGCGCCACAATGCACACTGACAGTGCAATTCCGGCGCGCCTGCGTGAAACACTGGCCATCGTGGTCAGTAAGACCAATCACTGCACCTACTGAGTGCACGCACATTCTCATGACCTCCGTGTTGAGGTCGGAGATGCAAGCCTTGCCGACGCCCTCGAAGCTGGGCCCTGGCAAGAAGCTCCGCTCAGTGAAGCAGAACTTGCCTTTTGTGCCTACGCCGAAAAGTTGACTGCGATGCCGCCCACAATAACTAGTGACGACCTCGACGTGCTGCGCCAAGTTGGGTGGAATGATCGCGAGATACACGACGGTTGTCAGGTGATCGCTTACTTCAACTACATCAACCGAATCGCAGACGGCCTCGGCGTGGACCCCGAACCGGATATCGAATCGTGAGTGGAACTCGAGGTCATGCCATTGTCTTAACGATCGGGGAAGACCCCGGCATACAGGAAGCAGCATGGACCGACTCGGCTTTCTCTGAACGGGGCTGGATTCACTGGGCCGTCGAGGAATCACATCCCAGTATCAGCAACCGCGGTGAAAGCGAAGAACAAATCGCCCGCCTTCGTGTGCGTTCGACACGCTCAGGAAATGGAGTTGAACGCGCAATCCTGCAAGCTCTCCGCAATCAACCGGATTGGATTGCCGCCTGGTTTCCCGCAGGCGGACCTCCACCGAGAATGCAAGACCTCGATCGCGTAGCTGAAGCAAGCGAGCAATCGGACCTCGTTGTGATTCGATCCGCAAGCGGTCTGTGCCGTCTACTCGCGCTGCGCGAATCAATTCCGCTGCTTTTTAGTCACCTGAACTGGCTGCAAGCCCCACGCGCCGAAGATTTGATCGAGAGGGCGCTCGACGTCGAAGCGAGTATCTACTCCTGGGAATCTGATTAACACAGGTCGGGAATGCACGATCTCCTCGCGTCATTCTTTACTCAGCTCGACGCCACGCTCTAGAAGAAAGGTGCAAAGGCGGCCCATATCGGAGGCCTCCGCCACGATCTGGCCCTGCCAACCCAGATCATCGAAATCGCCGAGGAAAACGACGCCAGGGAAGAGCGCTTCTACCTCTGTGCGCAATCCAAACTCAGCAAAACCCAAGCGTAAGTCCAATGCACTGCGCAACACCTCGGCCCGACAACCAACCTCGGCAAGCGCCCGCGCGGTGGCACCTGAGTATGCACGCGCTAAACCACCAGTACCGAGTTTCACGCCGCCGAAGTAGCGAACGCAGATCGCAGCCAAATCATGCAGTCCACTGCCTTCGAGAACCCGCAGCATCGGGCGACCTGCAGTGCCACCAGGTTCGCCGTCATCGGAAAAACGGTAAGCACTACCCAAACGCCAAGCCCAGCAATGATGGCGCGCTTTCACGTGCTCAATCTTCAGTTCTTCAAGCCGAGCTTGAAAGACAGCTTCATCCGAGGCGGGGAAGACCCAAGCAAAAAAGCGGGAGCCGCGGTCTTCGTATTCGCCATACCCCTCCTGAGCGGGAAAATTACGTGGCTCCGCAGTCACGCCGATTCATCAAGCAGCAGAGCCAAACGCGCACGCGTGGCAGCCGGAATAGCTCCGGGCGCCGTCAGCAGCGAGCGAGCTGCGATTCCACGCCACGGAGAAGTTCCCAACTCGACTAGATCATCAACCGCAGCCTTGAGCAGCTCTGCGACTGCCTGGGCATTACGCTTCATGACCGTGACCACCTGTCCCACCTCCACCTCATCGTGACCGGGGTGCCAGCAGTCGTAATCGGTCACCATTGCAATGCTAGCGAAAGCCAAACCCGCTTCGCGCGCTAAACGAGCCTCGGTGCCATTGGTCATACCAATCACCGAGCAGCCCCAGCTGCGATAGAGTTCGCTCTCGGCACGCGAGGAAAAAGCCGGGCCTTCCATAGTCAGGTAGGTACCACCCTGCACGACCCGCAGACCCTTACAACCCTCGGCCGAAGCGGCCAGAACAGCGACCATTGAAGCATCGACCGGGTCGCCAAAAGGCACATGCGACACGCAACCTTCACCGAAATAAGTGCGCGGGCGCGCAAACGTGCGATCAATGAACTGATCGACTAGCACGAAGTCACCCGGAGCCAAATCTTCCCGCAGGCTACCCACCGCCGAGACCGAAAGTACGCGCTCCACGCCAAAGCTTTTCAGCGCGAGTAAGTTAGCACGGTAAGGCACCTCCGTCGGCGTGAACTCATGATTTGCGCCATGGCGAGGCAGGAAGGCCACGGGAACACCTGCAAGGCTACCTAAACGCACCGCAGCAGACGGCGCGCCAAAACCTGTATCGACCGCACACTCTTCTTCGAGCGTGAAGCCCGCGAGGTGCCCCACTCCAGAACCCCCGAGGATGCCGAGGCGCGGCTTGCTCATTCGCGGTCGCCCCACGGCGAATTACTCGGGCCGCGCGACCCTCTACCGTCATAGCGATCATCGCGGCGATTGCGGCCCCAGCCGGGCTTATCACGCGGCTCGTCACGTGACGGACGCGGCCCTCGCCCCCCAGACTGCCCGGCGGGACGGCCTCCTGGCTTGCGATCATCCCGGCGGCTGCGGCCCCAATTGTCTCCTCCACGTTCGCGTGGGCCCTGCTCGACCTTGCGACGATAGGAAAGTCGCTCTTCCTGCGGACGCCTCTCAAACACCTGAGGGGTGCCATCATCCATCGGCCAGACCAGTGGGTGACGTGACACCCACATACACAGTCGCTTGGCTCCCGACTCAGTCGGCATCAAGAGACGTTTCAACGCCAGCGCAGGGTACTGACCACGCGGAAGTGTAAAGCGCACACGCATCTTCCTGCTGCGTGGATAGAATTCATCGTCCTGGGCCGGTGCAGCACGCAGATACTCCGGCTGCATCAGCAGTGGACGTGGCTCGGCGATCGGGCGAAAGCCTGGCAGGTCCAAGCCACAGAACTGCTCCACGGTAATACCCTCAGACTCGAAAACTTGGCGATAAAGACGCATCGCCTCTTCATCCTGATCCATACCCGGGCCAGGCAATGTAAGTGTGGCCGCTTCAAGGCGCGCAACCTCGAAAGCACTCAACTCGCGCCATACAGGAAGCGACCCCTCGTCACAAGGGAGCCAGGCTAAGGATTCGCCTTCGACCATGCCACACACCTTGGCCGCCAGCGCACGATTGAATAAGTGCGACTGATAGGCGTAAAGGTGCATCGCTCGCTCACGGGAGGAAAGACCAAAACGCAGCGCGCCAAGGAAGTCCCCTTCGTTTGCGGCAAGGTGCTCAAAAGCACTCTTGCCGCGGCGCCCATTCGACAGAGCAACTAGCTTGGTCCAACTACCCCAATTCTCACGTATCTGACGCTTGTAGCGCTCCAACGCTTCGGCCCCGTACGGCGAAGGAGCAGCCAACGCCGACTTCAGCGCCTCTTCGTAGCGACCACGCAATACTTCACGCACGATATACCCTTGCCCGTGACGCAAGCAACCAAAACGCTGATCGTCGAAATAGTTCGGTAAGCCGCCCTGTTTGACCTGCGCCAAGTTATGGCGAAGGCGGCGCATGTCATCGCCGCGCAAGTCGCGCACCACGATCTCGTATGCATTGCCAGTGATATCTCCTGCTTCGACTGGACGGTCCGAAACACCTAGGCGACGTGCAACAAACTCGGTGCCGCGCATACTGAGTGGCTGGCCCTGATAAATCGAGAAGACCTGACCAGCAACGCCCTCTTTGGGTTTTTGCGCCGCCGAAACCACCGCTTCAGAATCGACGCCAGCCGCCTGCGCCAGACGATCAGCGGCTTCAGCGGTGGTCATCCCCTTGGTCGACACGCTGTAAACCAAGTAGTCACCTCTACGGGTGAGCATGGCTTCGTCGAATTGTTCGACGACTCGAAAATCAGTCGGCACGCGAAGGATACGCACGTCGAAACTTCTCCATTTTGCTGAGGAGGACCCGTAGATCCTTGGGATACGGCGCTTCGATGGCGATTTCGCCACCCTGGAAGGCCGGCAGCCGCACAGCAGCTGCATGTAAGGTCAATCGATCGATGAGCGGCCTTTCCGGGCGCCCAGGCTTCGGCCGGTAGCCCAGCTTCAGCTCCGATAGCATCATACGCTCGCGACCGCCATATAGCGGATCGACTGCCAACGGATGCCCTATAGAGGCAAGATGCACGCGAATTTGATGCGTGCGGCCAGTCATAGGCCGTGCCTCGACCCAGGTGAAGCCACGAAATCGCTGCAACGGACGGTACTCGGTCGATGCGGCCTTACCGCCCTTGCTCGCCACACGCATTCGCGAGCCATCGGCCTTAGCTGGCTCAAGCGGAGCGTCGATCACACCCCCCTGCCGCACTTCGCCGATAACTAGCGCATGGTAGACCTTCTTGACCTCCTGCTCAGCAAAGAGCCGCCGGTAGTGACGCTCGGCATCAAGGTGCAACGCATAAAGTAGTACGCCACTTGTACCCAGATCGAGGCGATGTAATGCGCGCGGCCGCGCTTCAACCGTGCCATCTTCCTTGCGACGCTGTTCGGCCCAAGCAAGTAAGGCCTGGCCTAAGTGCACCGGATGTTCACCCCAGCGACTTGGTTCAACCGGCAGACCGGCAGGCTTTTGAACCGCAAGAAGGTGCTCATCCTGATAGAGCACCTCGACAGCTAGAGATTTGGATTGGTGTCTCTTGACTGTCAAAGACTCCCAGTCTTCTTCCAGAAGCACGATCTGATCGCGATGCAGCTTTTGCTCAGGGCGCGCCTGCTGCCCGTCAACGGTGATGACCCCATCGCGCACCAGGCGACGCAACGTACCCTTCGCAATCTCCGGCCAACACAACGAGAGATACTCGTCAAGCGGCATGCCGTGATGGCCTTCGCTCACCACGCGAGTTTCTGCAGGCAAGCTCACGCCTTGTCACTCTGTTCGATAAAGCAAAGCTCCGGCAAGTTGCGGTACTTGCCCGCCCAGTCCAAACCACAGCCAACCAGGAAGAGATCTTCCTCAAGATGGAGGACGCGGTCATCCGCAGTGATCTCGACGGCACGCCGCGCTGGCTTATCGACGAGAACAACGCACAGAACCTCGGTCGCGCCACACTCTTCAATCAGAAATCGGCGCGCCTCCTGCATCGTGCGACCCGTGTCAAGAATGTCATCGAGCAGCAACACTGTGCGCCCTTTCACATTTGCAGGATTGGGCCTCCATTCGACCTCCGGTTCGATCTGGGGTGAAGTGGCATCACCGTAGGTCTGAATCCGTAGGAAGTCGAGGATCAGCCCCGGGGGAAGCTGTCGAATTAGGTCGGCAGCGAAGATCATCGCTCCACCCATGATCGGAATCACGGTCAGCTCGCTACCCTCCAATCGGGGGCGCAATCGATCGGCCAAGTCAGCCAAACCCGCTTCGATCTCCTCGCGGCTCAGAAGGACCCGCCGTTCGTGCTCAGTCATCCACGAATTGTAGCGATTGGAAACCAATCGGCGGCTCGCCCAGAATAGGGGCATGCACGCGAGCCTCGCGGAAAAGGTGCTCCCTGAATTGCCGCTACCACGCTACGACTGAGCGCGGCATGTTCGCCACCCTCCTCCTCATTACGGGAACTTCGGCCACTTCGGAACCCATCGAAGTGCCGCACCCCTTTTCGATCTCGCGCCTCGAATTCGACTCGGAAGAAGATGGACTGAAGCTAGCTTGGTGGATCCAATCACGGACCATCATGGAGGAACCCGATGTCGCATTCGTCGGCGAGGACCTCTGGAATATGACGCTGGCCGAAGCCGCCGATGCCTGGCCACGCCTGCGGCCCTACCTGGAGGGGGGGTTTACGCTGCGCGTCGACGGTGAGAGCTGGCAGCCGAGGTTCGAGGAATTCATGCTTGAGGAGCAGGGCGCGACCCTTTATGTCGAAGCTTTTTTGCCAACTGAGCAACGACCCCAGTCGCTGGAAGTGCGTGTTGATCACTTCTTTGATGGCGGCAACCCTGATCACACTGTCGACATGGAAGTGCGCGGCTTTGCGACCGAGACCGAGCGCTGGTTCTTGCTATGGAGCAAACGCGAAGCGCAATTTCCAATTCTACGCGACCCAAACGCACCGTCACCGCCTTCAACCTTTTCGCAATACTTCACTAAAGGCCGCGATCACGTACTCGGTGGCATGGATCACGTGGCCTTCTTGGCCGCACTACTTTTTGGAGTAGCGGGCCTACGCACACTACTTGCCGCGGTGACGGCTTTCACAGTGTCGCATAGCATCACATTGGCACTGGGCGCACTCGACATCCTGCGCCTGCCACTGGCTTGGGTCGAGCCCGGTATCGCCTTGTCGATCTCAGTAGCCCTCTGGCTACACTTGGCTCGCAGCCCCGTCAATGCTCGCGCTTGGCGCGTCGCCTTCCTATTTGGCCTGTTGCATGGCAGTAGCTTTGCAACACAGCTGCGCAATCTCGCTGAGGGTGAAGTAACCGAGAAATTGCTCGCCTTCAACTTGGGAGTCGAAGTTGGGCAACTATTTTTTGTCGTCCCGATCGTTCTGGCGGCGCGCGCTGCAGCTCGCCTGCTCGGCCCCGAACGCATGGACATAGGTCGCCATTCCGCCGCATTGCTGCTGGGCGGTCTCGCGCTGGTACTGTTTGGCCAAGCGCTCGACTCATACACCTTTCTCCGCACAGAGTTGTTGCCCGAATCCCTGCGCCCGATCCTAGGTGCGCTTGCGCTGGCAGCCACTCTCGCCGCTTGGGCACGCCACCGACACGATCCGCAAGGCCGCCCTCTTTCACCGCAGGTAGGCAGTAGCCTCAGCCTTGCTGCGCTTTACTTGGCCGGCACCTGGCTCGGATCCTGAAGCTCGCAGGCAAGCAGCTTGCGCTTCAACGAGAGTCCGCCTGTGAAACCACCTAACCGCCGACCAGCGGCCAAAATGCGGTGTCACGGCACTACGAGTGGCAATGGATTCTCGCCCATGGCCACACCCACCGCTCGCGAGGCACCCGGCGAGCCAGCCTTTATCGCAACTTCGCCGTAACTCAGCGTCTCGCCGACCGGAATCGCTGCCACAACCTGGTAGACCGCACGCCGAAACTCACTTTTGCCTGGTAACTCCCAGAAGCCGGGGAACTCTGCCCCACCGCCCCGCTCATAGTCACGCAGCCAAGAGCGCAAAACACGCTTACTAGGAGCTCCGCCTGGCCGCTCACCATGACCCCCTTTAGGCTCACTAAAGCGAAGCGAAATCTCGGTCAAGAATCCATTGGCGGCAAAAGAAAACTGGGGCGCCCCCCAAGCACAATCCAAGACCTCAACGAAGACGGGCTCCATGCGGCTAGGGTACTCTGTCGGAATGCAGAGGTCCGAGGTTCACCTCAGCCAGATCGTCACCACGACAGCCCATGACGCGCAGCTACTTGAACTGCGCGAAGCCAGCGGGGATCTGCCGCGCACCCTCACCATGATGATTGGCCATGATGTGGCCAAAGTAATCTCAGCCCGCGTGCGCAATGTCGAGACTCCACGCCCGCTCACTCACGATCTAACACAAGACATCGTGTGCACTCTAGGCGCCAACGTAGTCGAGGTCGAAATTCGCGACCTCCAAGAGGGCACCTACTTTGCTACCCTGCGTCTCCGCCAGGGCGAGCAACTCCACGAGTTGGATGCGCGCCCCAGCGACGCGGTCGCGCTCGCTTTTGGGGCAGCAGCCCCAATCTTCGTTCACGACCGAGTGTGGGCCGCGCAGTAGGCTCAACGATGCTGCGGAGAGGTGCCGGAGTGGCCGAACGGACTGGTTTTGAAAACCAGCGCATCGCAAGGTGCCGAGGGTTCGAATCCCTCCCTCTCCGCCATTTTCACGCACAACTGCACCGCAGTGAAGGCCTTCCCATGCCCCTGACGCGGGGCTACACTCTCTCGCCGTTGCTGGCTGCGGAGAGATGGCAGAGTGGCCGAATGCGGCAGCTTGCTAAGCTGTTGAGCCCTTTTGGGGGCTCCGAGGGTTCGAATCCCTCTCTCTCCGCCACTTCCAGCACGCCAAAGGTGTCCCGCGCGTGCCCTTGACCCCCCACCCAGACGAACTGGCTGGACGCGAGGTCCTGCTGCTCGGACTCGGCACCTTTGGTGGCGGTGCTGGCTGCGCACGCGCGCTGGCTGCACGCGGCGCTCGACTCACAATCACCGACCTTCGCAAAGAAGACCAGCTCGGCGAGTCGCTCACGATGCTCAAAGGCGTACCTTTCCGTGCAGCCTTTGGTGGGCATCATGAAGAACTCTTTGAGCGCGCCGACGTAGTAATAGTCAATCCCGCAGTGCCCGGAGATGCGCGCTGGCTGGATTTAGCACGCAAGCACAGCTGTCAGTTGACCACACAAGTTAACCTGGCACTACGGCTCGTGGCTGAGGTACCAACCGTCGCAATCACCGGCACGCATGGCAAGTCAAGCACCGCAGCCTTGGTGCACCATCTGCTTCGCAAACTGCCTGGCCGCACGGTACTAGGCGGCAATCTCGGGGGATCACTGCTGGAAGGAGTCGCCAACCTCACACCCCAAGACCGCCTCGTCGTCGAGCTTTCTAGTTTCCAGCTCGAGCGACTCGACGCCCCCCAGGCCTGGCCGCAAATCGCCTTATTCACCAACCTGCGCCCGGATCACCTAGATCGACACGGTGACCTGGCTAGCTACGCGAAGGCCAAGCAACGCCTGCTCGCCTTCCAAGATGCATGCGGCCTCGCCCTTTTCCCCAAAGACGAACCCAACCTCGACGACTTTGCTGCTGCAGCACATGGTCGGGTCGAGCGATTTGGAATCGAAGATCTACGCCCGGAAGCCTGGGGACTGGAGCCCGAACAGCTGCCCTGGACGGAGAACTATCGGGCTCCGGCTCTGCAGCTAGCAGTGCGCGCCGCAATCGAGCTGGGCCTCCCGCAGGACAAGATCGGCGAATCACTTTGCGACTTCGAAGGCCTGCCCCACCGCCTACAGGAACTACCTGCCCCAGCGCCATATCGCTTGATCGATAACGGCATCGCAACCCACCCTGAGCCAACCGCTGTCGCAATTGAGAACCTGCGCACGGAAACGCCACATCTATCCGTGGTAATCGGAGGCCACGACAAGGCACTACCTTTGGGCGAGTTACCGAACGCGGCAACTCAATGTGATGCCCTACATCTCTTCGGCGCCGGTGGACAAAAGCTCTTTAACGCACTCCCCAGTCAGGCCAAAAAATCTGCCACGATTCATAAAAACTGCGCAGACGCGGTGGGGTGCGCCTTGGCAGAATTGCCACTCTCGGCCGCCACACTACTGTTCTCGCCATCCTTTGCATCCTTCGACGAATTCCGCAACTTCCGCGATCGCGCGCTGCTGTTCCAGAATTTTTGCGCCGGCTTTGAAGGTCTTTCGCAAAAGAGTCCTGGTGACAGCGACGCCGGAGCGTACTAATCATTGAAAGGGAAAACGATGCTCTGCGAATCCTGTCAAAAGTTCGACGCCACAGTACACCAGGTCAAAGTGGAATACCTGGATGGTGGCCAGCCTGGCGTGCGGGAGGAACACCTCTGCCCCCAATGTGCCCAAGCCAAAGGCCTCCATGTCGGAACCCCCACGAGCCAGAACTATCCCGAGATCGTCCAAAAGCTCTCCAAGAATCTTTTAGAACCCTTCAAGCAGTCCGCCTCGGACAAGACTTCCTCAGATACAATATATGAACCTTGTCCTCAGTGTGGCTGGACAGAACGCGATTTCCGCCAAACAAGCCGATTCGGCTGCCCACATGACTACGAACACTTCTCCGAATTCGTTGAGGAAGTCCTTGAGCGCATCCACGGCTACACCGAACACGCGTCCTCTGACCACGAAAGCCGCATCGAACAGCTCCGAGGTGAGCTCGATGAAGCCGTCCTCTCCGAGGACTACGAATCCGCAGCGCGACTGCGGGATGCCATCCGAGAACTTGGCGCCACCCTGGAAAATTCGGAAGATCTGGCCTAGTTTCGGCTCCTCCCGGTCCATACAGCACTGACATTCATTTAACTTCGCCCGCCGGAAAATCCGATAGATCGCCGGAGACACCTTTCACATGTTCGACCGCTTCACTGAACGCGCCCGCAAAGTCATGGGCTTCGCCCGCCGCGAGGCGCAACGCTTCCACCACGAGTACATAGGCACTGAGCACATCCTGCTCGGCCTCATCCAGGAGGGACAAGGCGTCGCTGCGAACGTCCTCAAGTCCATGGCGATCGATCTAGAGAAGATCCGCCGCGAGGTTGAAAAGATCGTCAAGTCGGGCCCCGCGATGGAGCCTTCGGTACAGATTCCGTTCACCCCGCGCGCGAAGAAAGTTGTGGAACTGGCGCTCGAGGAGGCAAGCAACCTCGGTCACAACTACATTGGAACCGAACACCTGCTTCTCGCACTACTGCGCGAACAGGAAGGCATCGCCGCACACGTACTGATGGCACTGGGAGTACGTCTGGACGAAGTGCGCGAAGAAGTCATCGAGTTCCTCGGTGGCCCAGTACAGGAAGAAGAAGATTCCGACGAAATCGCGGGCAGTGAAAGTAGCCCGGCCCCACACGGCAAGTCCAAAACTCCTGCGCTCGACGCCTTCGGCCGCGATCTAACCGAAGCTGCAAAACGTGGCGAGCTCGACCCGGTTATCGGCCGTGCCGGTGAGATCGAGCGAGTGATCCAAGTCCTGTCGCGCCGCACCAAAAACAATCCCGTGCTGCTCGGCGAGCCTGGTGTGGGCAAAACCGCCATCGTCGAAGGGCTTGCTCAGTCAATTCACTCCAGCCAGGTGCCGGAAATCCTGCGCGATCGCCGTATCGTGACGTTGGACCTTGCTGGCATGGTCGCAGGCACTAAATATCGAGGCCAGTTCGAGGAACGTATCAAGGCCGTGATGTCTGAAGTCAAACGAGCTAAGAACGTAATTCTCTTCATCGACGAATTGCACACGCTGGTCGGAGCCGGTGGCGCAGAAGGTGCCATCGATGCCTCAAACGTGCTGAAGCCAGCATTATCGCGCGGCGAAATTCAGATCATCGGCGCGACTACTCTTGATGAGTATCGCAAGCACATCGAGAAAGATGGCGCCCTTGAACGTCGCTTCCAGTCGGTGGTTGTCGACCCACCGAGTCGCGACGAAGCCGTAGCGATCCTGCAAGGCCTGGCCCAGCGCTACGAAGATCACCACCGAATCAACTACACGGGCGAGGCCCTCGAGAGCGCAGTCGACCTGTCGATCAAGTACATAACCAACCGATTTTTACCGGACAAGGCGATTGATGTCATCGATGAAGCCGGGGCACGCCTGCGCCTCAACACGATGACTCCTCCGCCAGATCTCGCTGATCTCGACGAGCGCATCGCCGAACTTGAGAAGGCTAAAGAAGAGTCGGTAGCTAATCAGGACTTTGAGCTCGCTGCCAAGAACCGCGACGAAGCCTATCGCCTGCGCCGCCAACGTGAAAACATGATGGCGGAGTGGAAGAACTCTGATACCGAAGAGACCAACCGCGCCGAGGTTGACCACGAAATCATCGCCGAAACTGTTGCTCGCATGACGGGCATCCCGGTTTCGAATCTTGCCCAAGAAGAGGCCGAACGCCTACTCAAGATGGAAGATGAGCTTGGCCGCACGGTCATCAACCAGAACAACGCAATCGGAGCTATTGCACGTGCAGTGCGCCGTTCGCGCTCGGGCCTCAAAGATCCAAACCGCCCGACTGGCTGCTTCCTGTTCGTCGGCCCCTCAGGTGTCGGTAAGACCTGGCTTTCCAAGCAACTGGCCCAATTCATGTTTGGCCAGGAGGACGCGTTAATCACGATCGACATGTCGGAGTACATGGAGAAGCACAATGCGAGCCGCCTGGTCGGATCCCCTCCGGGTTACGTCGGACACGACGAAGGTGGCCAACTAACCGAAAAGGTCCGCCGCCGCCCCTACTCGGTCATCCTCTTTGACGAGATCGAAAAAGCACATCCAGACGTCTACAACATGTTGTTGCAGATCATGGAAGAAGGTCGTTTGACCGACTCCTTCGGCCGCCTAATCGATTTCCGCAACACGATTGTCATCATGACCAGCAATGTGGGTTCGCACGTAGTCAAAGACGGTGGCGGCGTAGGCTTCGTCAACTCCGAGGAAGAAACTACCAAGCGCGTCGGCGAAGCCGTCATGGGAGAGATCCAGCGCTACTTCCGTCCAGAGTTCCTGAACCGCATCGATGAGATCGTAAGCTTCAACCCACTGGAACGCAGCGACCTGTTCCGGATTATTGATCTAGAGCTACACAAGGTCGAAGAGCGCCTGCGCACCAAGAAATTGGTTCTGCACCTCAGCGATGCCGCCCGCGACTTCCTAATCGATCAGGGGTACCACCCCGAGTACGGCGCGCGTCCGCTTCGTCGTACAATCGAGAAGCACGTCGAGGATCCGCTTGCTGAAGAAATGCTCAGGGGCGCCTTGCCCGAGAATTCATTGATCGAAATCGATCACAAAGAAGGCGAAGAAGCCCTCTGCTTCGAAGCGATCCCCGCTCCACCGCAGCAGGAACAGCAGCCAGAGCCTGCCGCCAGCGGCAATAGCGAAGACTCGCCGCCGGAATCTGACGCCCCCTAAGCAGGCTTCGAGATTTCTGGCCTCCTTTCGGCCGTCAGCTCTCTGAGTTGGCGGCCAATCCAATTCCGGATCAGCAAACTGCCCCCGAGGAGGCCAACACTCGCACCGGCGCATAGTCCGTGCATCGGGCTAATCTCCATCGCATCGGCCGCGCAGTAGCCGATCGCCATCCCAGGAATGAACAGCACGAAAGTACGCACTGTCGATGCAATTAATCCGGGGCGCGGACGCTGCAAACCGTCAAAGGTCGAGCGTGCGAGGAAAAACGGGATCGAAACCAGCACACCGATAAAGACCCAGAGCATTCCATCCTGTGCGAACTGGCGCGTGGCAGGGGTTTCTGACAAAGCCCGTGCCAACCACGGGCCGCCCAAAATAACCATAGGAAGCACCAAGGCGAAGGAATAGATCCAGCCCGCGCGCTCAGCCATCTTCAACTCGGAGCCGATCTGAAAGTAATTGCCCTGCCCGCTATAACGTGCTGCCAAGGGCAGCAGGGCTACGCTGCATGCTATGCCAGGCATTAGTAGAAAACGCAGCGCGCGATCGAAAATAGACCAAGCAGCCAGCAACGAAACCGACTGCTCAGCAGGTGGCAGGTTGGCAATCAAGCCCAACACTGCAAGCGACTCCACAGACATCAGTAAATAGGTCAATGCCCCCGGAATTGCCAGAGTCAGAATGGCACGGACAGGTTCGCCAAACAAGCCTGGCCTCGGTTCGGTGCAGGCCTCGATGCGAGCACGTTCGTGCCGCGCCGCGCGCTGCCAGGCATAGGCCAAAGCAAACACGCGGCTAAGCACTGTCGATGCTGCAATGCCGACAATGCCCCAACCGAAGACGAACACAAAGATCGTGTTCATAATTACATTGATGAAGGTAGACAGCAGCCCGGCCCACATTGTGCCGCGCGTGTCCTGGTGCGCTTTTACCACCGAGTCGGGCAATATCGCCCAGAAGGATGTCAGTGCTGAGCCACCGACCAAGATCGTTCCATAAAGCTGGAATTGGCGCGCTAACAGCGGATCCTTGAGCACCATCGGGGAAAGCCACCAAATGCCTGCAGCTATGGCAAGAAAAGCCGCACACAGCACCCAGATAATCCGCAATGAGGCGCGCTTCAGTTGCTCAACTCGATCGGACTCGCCCGCGCCCATCGCGGCGGCAAGGCGAGAGGTCAGCCCGTTCGAGGAGCCAACCCAGCACGCAATAGTGAGGAACTCAAAAGGCAGAGCAAGGCCGATTGCAGCAATTGAGGCATCACCCAGCCCGGGAACTTGTTCCAGATCCTCCAGTTCGGCCGCAAAAAAAGTGTCAACCCAAGCGAAAGCCGAACGCAGCCAAAAGGAGACCACAAGTGGCCCTGTCAGGCGCAGGATCGAGGGCGAATTCACCGGGCGGCATCTTATGATCTCAAGTCATGGTGCGCACCCTCGCCCCCGTCTTGCTTCTTGGTTTCGCTGCCTCCTGCATGAAGGCCCCCGATCCCGATGTCGGCCTGCGTCAGGCTCAGTCGAACGAAAATGCCAGCGCTCCGGAAGCAGAGATAACCCGCCCGGAAGTCAAAATGGCCGGCCTTGAAGGCTGGGCGAGGAAGCAACCCAGCATGAACTTCCAGCTAGCCAGTTGGGACCTTCCCGGCGGCGGCATAGCAACTATTTCGTGGCTAGGTCTATCGAAAGAAACTATTGCGATGAATCTCGATAGATGGCTCGGTCAATGGCAGAACGAGAGTGGCCAGCCTTCGCAGGATGGCGAGATCAAACCCGACACAGAGGGCGCACTGCCCTTCACCTATGTGCGCGTGGTTGGAACGCTCGTAGATGTCCGCCAAGTCGGTGGTGGCGAACCGCGCACGAACTGGATGCTGCTGGGCGCCATTGTCGACAGCCCCAAAGGACCGCTCTACGTAAAAGCGGTGGGGCCGCAGAGCGAGCTAGATAAACAGACCGAAAAGTTCCTCGCAGCCGTGCGTCAAATCGACGTGCAATAAGAAGCTAGGTCCATCTTGCTCCAAGTGGCGCGTATCATCGCCATCATGAGCCGAGTCTTCTCCGCACGCGCCATCTCCTTCGGCGCTGGTCTCGGCTTACTGGTCGCCGCCTGCGGGGGCTCCTTTCCCAACCAAAGACCCTCCGCGTCCTGGAACCCTGGCGCTACCCAGGAAACTATCAGATCCAGTGGTGCTTGGATGCATGGTCGAAGTGAGCACCTCACACTCTGGCATGGCATCGACCCCAACCTATTACGCATTCGCCCTGAGGCGATTCTGGGTGATGACCGCGCAGCCGTTCTGACCGCAACACCTCATCACATCGAAGTCGAGCTCGGTGCCAGTGAGTGGGATCGCCAACTCAAGACGGCTGTACGACGCATCCAAGCGCGCCCCTCTGTCCCCACGCTTTTTGAAGTTTTTTTCCAACCACAAGCGGGAGCTCTGCGGTCACTCGCCCAAGTTCTTCTCGACCCTGCACCTCAGCAGCTCAGCGAGACTTGGGCATCAGTGCAATGCGCGGTCCCGCGCGAAGCCGGCACTTTAACTCTTGTCAGTCGCGACCCCCGTCCCATCGGTGCTCAAGCGCCCACCACCGAGGTCGCCTGGCAATCCCCAGTTGTCTTACCGGTACAACGCCCTAACCACGCCACTCCTGATGTACTGCTAGTCACGATCGACACCTTCCGTGCCGATGCGCTCGATTTTGCACCCCGCCTCGCTGCCATACTGGCTCAAGGTCAACTCTGGCCTCGCGCTATTTCCCCTTCCAACTGGACGCTTCCTTCTTACGGCTCACTGTTCACAGGCCTCCCCGCCGCCAAACATCAAGCCGGACGCGGCCCCTTTGCCCCAGAAGCAACGGGTCAAATCGAAAGCCGCCAGCTTTCCGCAGTCGACCCTCAACTGACCCTCCTCGCCGAGCGATTTCGAACTGCAGGCTATGCCACAGGCATGGTCCACCAGAACCCAATGCTGGAGACCTGGACCGGATTCCCTCGTGGCTTCGAGCAGTATCAACGGGCAAGCGACCGCACCACCGATGCCCTTCAAGCTTGCGAGGATTTCTTAGCCACAAATACCGGTCGTCCACGCTTCTTCGTACTACACCTTATGGCACCGCACCTGCCTTATCGCTTCGGACCTGACCCCGACCCTTTAGACGACCTGCCACTCGCCACTTTCTTAGGTGCTGACCACACCCCAGAAGCGCGTGACAGTTTCTTTTCCCTCCCCGCGACAGCTCGCGAGCGCGTACGCCAACGCTACTTCGCTGAAGTCGGGCACCTAGATACCGAGCTTGGGCCCTGGCTCGAAAAAAAAATGCAATCTCCCACTCCATTAGTCATCGGATTTCATTCCGACCATGGTGAAGAGCTCTGGGATTCTGGCTCCTTCGAGCACGGTCATTCTTTCGACAACTCGGTGATCGAAGTTCCCGTTGCTCTGATCGCGCCGGGTCAACTTGCACCCGCTCTTTACGAGGCCGCCATTCCTGCTGAACTACTGGGCGCGAGCCTACTCAACCTCGTCGGAATCGAACATGATCTTCCCCATACGCTGCAGCAATCCCCCGCTCAGTTCCGCAGTTCAATGCCACTCTATCGCGCACGCGAACAAGGCCGTGACTTTGGTCGCAAAGGCGTCACCTCTATTCCCTTCGACCCCAACCAGGGCAGTGAAGGAAACGGTGCCCCTATCAGCGAACAGAAACGGCGCATGCTCGCCGAATTGGGCTACCTTGCTGATCAGGAAATGCGCGCGCAAGATCGCGACTAAGCAACCTCCAGACGCGCACCTCTTTCTTTACTGAGGCACCTCACCCGGGGCAAGAAGGCTCACTCCTAGCACATAGGACAGCATCGCCAAAATCGTCACCGTGCCTGCGAATAAAACCATACGCCGCGGGATACCGCGCAAGACTTCGGCTGGATCATCATCGCGATAGCAAGAAACTACTGCCGCCAACGCAAAGCTGAAGAAAATAAGCAGTAGGAATTGGATAAATATGTTGCTCACACTTTCTCCTTATCGTGAGTAAGCCAGTCGGTCTCTGCGCGGTGGTAAGCATCGAGAGCCACCACGATATTGAACAAACCTGCCACCGAAGTGAAAGTGAATCCAGTGTCTTGATAGGGATATACCGCACCTATCTTAAGAGGTAGCAAGGGTAGATAAGCCAGCCAAGCAGGTAGGCGGTGAAACATTTGACCTATCCAGTAGTAGCCGTGTCGTTGGCGATCAAAGGCGGCAAACCCAGCCATCGCCAACCCAAGTACGAACATTGCGAAAAGAGTTATGCCCAGCATCTTGGCTTTAAAGCGGCGGCCAGCAACCCAGTGCCCGAGACCCGGCACGAGGATCGCGAACAAAGCCACCTTGCCCGGATGCAGCGTACGCTGCGAGTTGGGCTGCAATTGTTGCAACACCAAGCCTGCGGCATGCGGGGCAGAAGCCACCGACAGAATTCCGGCACATCCGCTCAGCAAATAACCGAGTTGGCGGTAGGGCAAGTGCTCGGCATAGCTTCCACCAAACTCAACGCTGCTCGCGAAGTTGGCGATCAACACCGTCCCGCCAAAGTTGAGCGATTCCGGCAGCGTGATTGCGATCTTGAGCACACCAAGCAACTCCCAAGCAAAACCAAAATCAAACTGGGAGTAGCCCGCGAACTGAAAGCCGGCCAACAAAGCCCCATTAGCGATCAACATCCAAGCCAAGCCTAGCGTGCGCGCTCCGGCAACGATGTGACCCAGCCCGGGAAAGAGAAAGCTCAGGCCAATCACCTGGAGCATCCGATCCCGAGTGGCTTCGGCGGGGACGACGGGGGCCATGCGCCGGGATTCTGACAGAGAGTCCGGATCGTTGCCATCGGCGAGTGCACTACAATCTGCATAGCATGGCTGTAAATGCTGCTTCCTACCGCGTGCTCTACCGGGATATCGACTCGATGGGAGTGCTCTACTATGGTCGCTATCTCGCCATGTTTGAGATGGGCCGTGTCGAGTGGATGCGCTCGGAGGGCTGCCGCTACCGTGATCTGGAACGCGAGCACGGAGTGCTCTTACCGGTCACTAAGGCCAGCTGTAGTTATCTCGCGCCTGTGGAATACGACGATCTGCTGA
Organism: Planctomycetota bacterium; assembly: GCA_022447335.1. GTDB lineage: Bacteria > Planctomycetota > UBA1135 > UBA1135 > UBA1135. Next base: position 21,191 of record JAKVCF010000022.1, read on the forward strand.
TCGTCCGGACCGAGATTGTCCGCTGGAGCGCATCCCGGATCACCTTCTCTCATCGCTTAATCGTGCCCAGCGATGCCGCCACTGCCAGCCAAGCTCTCGCCAAAGGAAGTGGGACAAATCCCTTCCCAGAAGATTTCTGGGAGGACTCAAGGCATCGACTCTGCGCTCTCGGCGAAGTAGAGCTGGGCTGCGTCCGGAAAGAGGGTATGCGCCCCACCCGGATCCCGGGCCCCTTCCGCAAGCTCCTTACCGATCGAGCTCCAGACCGTTTACAACCACGGCCCCGAAGTTAACAATATTATTGAATTGTTAAACTCATTCTGACCGAGAATCGAATCGAATCGAAAAGCACCGAAATAGTGCTAAAATACAGGGATGCTTCGGCTCACTCGACGCTCTGAGTACGGCCTCATGGCGCTGGCTTACCTAGCCAGCCGTCCAAGGGAGTACTGCAGTGTTCGTGAGATCGTCGAAGAACTGAAGCTCCCGAAACGCCTGCTCGCCGAGGTTCTCAAAGACCTCTCACGTGCCGGCACAGTCGAAGCCACCCGCGGCCCGGGTGGCGGCTACCGCCTAGTCCGCTCCGCTGAAGAACTTCCTTTGGCACGAGTAGTTGAAATCCTTGAAGGACCAGTCGCTATGACCGACTGTATGGCTCAGACCTGCGAACTCGAAGCCTCCTGCATCATCCAAACTGGTATCGGCCGCGTGACGAGCAGCATTCGCAATGTGCTCGAAGATATGACGGTCGCCGAGCTGCTTCCCGCTTCATCCGAAGCTCCCCTTGCCGTCTGAACCCATAATGGCCAATCACCGCCTTGTCTACCTTGATTCGCAAGCGACTACTAAATTGGAGCCGCGTGTACTTGAGGCCATGATGCCCTTCCTGACTGAAGATTTCGGCAATGCGGCCTCGCGCAGCCACGACTTCGGCTGGGCAGCCGAAAAAGCCGTCGACCATGCACGCGAGATCCTCGCCGCAAGTCTCGGTGGTAAGTCGCGTGAGATTGTTTTCACCTCAGGTGCAACCGAGTCGAACAACCTAGCCATTCTGGGTGCAGCCCGCATGTACCAGGGCAAGGGTAAGCATGTAATCAGCGCAGCCACCGAACACAAAGCCGTCATCGACCCGCTCAAGCGTCTCGAATCCGACGGTTGGGAAGTCACCTGGCTAGACGTCGACGACAAAGGGCGAATCGATATAGATCAACTGCGCGCATCGATTCGCCCAGATACCACGTTGGTCACGCTAATGCACGGTAATAACGAGATTGGCACGATTCACCCAATCGCCAAGATCGGCGCGATCTGCCACGAAGCTGGCGTGCTGTTCCACACCGATGCAACGCAGACTTTTGGCAAAGAGACCCTTGATGTCGGAGCCATGCATATTGACCTGCTGTCGGCTTCGGCGCACAAGATGTACGGTCCAAAAGGCGTTGGCCTGCTCTACGTGCGTCGCCGCAACCCGCGCGTGCGCCTTGAGCCAATCCAATTCGGGGGCGGACACGAACGCGGCATGCGCTCAGGAACGCTTAACGTTCCGGGCATCGTCGGCTTCGGCAAAGCGACCGAGCTCTGCCTTGAAAACCGCGAAGCAGAACAGGCGCGCATGGCTGCACTGCGCGACCGCCTTCAGCAGCGACTCGAATCTGAACTCGACTTCGTGCGAGTCAACGGCGACCAGGAGAACCGCCTAGCTGCCAACCTCAACATTAGCTTCGCCTACATCGAGGGCGAATCGCTGATCATGGGCATCCCCGGCATTGCTGTCAGCTCCGGATCGGCCTGCACCTCGGCCAGCCTTGAGCCATCCTATGTACTGCGCGCTATGGGCGTCGGCGACGATATGGCACACTCTTCGATCCGCTTCGGCGTCAGCCGATTCAGCACCGAAGATGAGGTTGACTACGCCGCAGATTGCCTCATTGCTGCCGTACGCCGTCTCCGCGAGATGTCACCGCTCTACGAAATGGCCCTCGAAGGCATCGATATCAACTCCGTTCAGTGGCAAGGCCACTAATCCATCACCTAATCACCACCACTGAGCAAACAAAGAACCATGGTCTACTCCGAAAAGGTTATCGATCACTACGAGAACCCACGCAATGTCGGGTCGCTCGATAAGGATTCTGGAAACGTCGGCACTGGCGTGGTCGGCGCCCCTGAATGTGGCGACGTCATGAAACTGCAAATTGAGGTCGAAGATGGTGTGATCACTGATGCCAAATTCAAGACTTTCGGCTGCGGTTCGGCAATCGCTTCGTCCAGCCTTGCCACCGAGTGGCTGAAAGGGCGCAAGATTGACGAAGCCGGCGAGATCAAGAACAGTGACATCGCCGAAGAGCTCGCGCTGCCGCCGGTCAAAATTCACTGCTCGGTACTCGCTGAAGACGCAATCCGTC
>JAKVCF010000220.1 GCA_022447335.1 Planctomycetota bacterium
GTCCACCTCGCCATCACTACGCCAGGCCCAGAAGGTCCACAGACCGAAGATGTTTGGCTACGTACACGCGAAGGCCGACGCCAGCATGCGATCAGTTACCGCGCAAGCGATGGCGCTGAGCGCAACCTCGTACTGGCTTTCCGAGAGCAATCCGAAGGGCTGCCGATCGAGTGGCAATCCCGCCTCCAAGTACTTGAGCTAGATTCTCTCGGACAGTCGTGGAAGCCGATTGCCGACAGCGCGATTCGCGTTAACGATTACTTCCACTACAAGGGTTACCGATTCTTCCAAACTAACCATGACCCACGTGACCCGACTTACTCAGGTATCGGCGTGGTCTATGACCCCGGCATCCCCTTTGTGCTCGCAGGCTATTATCTGGTGATGTTTGGGACCGCAACGGTCTTCCTTATCAGACCACTGATTACCCGACGCCACCGCACTGTCTAATAGTAGAGCAATCATGGAGTTTTTCGAATACCGCCGCCTTCTGGAGATGACCAAGGTCGCCGCAATGGCGTCGCCCTTGGTAGCGTTTGTGACCGCTTTCGGGTGGCTTTTACTCCCTCGCCTAAGTCGTAATCCTAGCAGGTTGGTGGCCATACCTGACGGCTCACAGGTGAACGTCGCAGCCGAAAGTGAGGCGCGCGACCTTGGCCTGCTGCTGAGTGTTTCTCGCCTGCTACCTTGGCTTGCTGGATTCTGTTTTGCGATCAATCTCACGGCACAAACCGCGCGCTACTTCGAGGTCATGCACTGGCCGGCGCAGACCATGTATGAGGTCATCCCACTTGGAACCACTGCCGGCTTCCTCTCGTGCATCGTCCTTTATTTCGTACTCGGCCTTCAGAAAACACGGGGCGTGGCGCGTGGCTTCAGCGATCTTTTCTTGGGCGTAATCTTTCTGGGTGGCTGGCTCACGCTCGTCAGCGTTCTAAAGCTAGACCCGACCGGTCGAGCCCTGCCGCCTGCGCTGCAGTCTTACTGGTTCAGCACCCATATCACGGCGTATATGTTCGGATACTTCACTCTGTTCATTGCGACCGCGGCGGCATGGCTGCTGTTCTGTTTCAAATTCTGGCGCGGCGTACTCGATCGCCAAAAACACCCGATGACCGATCTCACTAAGTGGGGCGTCCCGACCTTTGCAGTGATATCGGCACCTTTCGGTCCGATGGGCCTCGGACTCGGTCCGGGGCTGCTTTTCGCTACTGGCCTAATGGCCTATGCTTCGCAGCGCCTGGGGTCTAACCTAGCTTGGTTTGACCGCTGGGAGCAGGGCAGCGATCGCTTCACCTGGCTGATCTTTGTCGTCGGCTTTCCCTTCTTGACCGCGGGGCTGATTCAGGGTGGACTGTGGGCGCAAGAAGCTTGGGCACTCTACTGGGGCTGGGATTCCAAAGAAGTCAGCGCACTGATCTCCTGGCTCTTTTACGTCGTTTACCTGCACCTGCGCTACGTCGCGGGTTGGCGTGGAGAAAAGGGCATGTGGATCCTCGCCTTTGGTGGCCTTTCAATCTACATCACCTTCCAACTGTTTGGCTATCTACCCGCCTCTCAGTCAAGTTTGCACCGCTACACCGATATGAGCGTTGTCCCTGCTGAAGGCATGATGGCGCCTCCACCGGAAGCCCCGATCGCGAAATAGTACGAGATTCGGCCTTGGTCGGAGCTTATGCCGAGGCCCAAGCGCTTTCCAACGTGTTGGAAAGCAGCATGGCGATCGTCATGGGGCCAACACCGCCTGGCACCGGCGTGATCCATGAAGCCCTATCGGCTGCGGCTGCAAACTCGACGTCCCCGATCAGCCCGCCTTCCTCGTTCCG
>JAKVCF010000221.1 GCA_022447335.1 Planctomycetota bacterium
GCTCGGCCATTGAGGCTCGCGTCTACGGCGAGACTCTGAACGAAGACGACGAAACTACCGGCGTCGGCTTTGAGGTCGGTTACAGCATCTTCAACTAGAGCCACTCGGTTTCACTAACGGCCGACCTTGCTTACGCGGGGTCGGCCGTTCTCTTTTTCATGAGTATTCCTTCGCATCGCATTCTGGTCCTCGATCAAGGCACGACCAGTTCGCGCGCAATCGTCTACGACGGCGAAGCGCGCCCTCTGGGAGTCGCGCAACGCGAACTTGCACAATCCTTCCCGCAAAGCGGGTGGGTTGAGCATGACGCAGAGCAGATCTGGCAAGACACGCTGCAATGCGGGCGCAAAGCCTTGCAGGCAGCCGCAACCGAGGCTGTAGAGGTCACCGCACTGGGCATCACCAATCAACGCGAGACTGTCGTGCTTTGGGATCGAACCACCTCCAAGCCGCTGCACCCCGCACTCGTCTGGCAAGATCGCCGCACAGCCGATCATTGCGCGAGATTGCGCGAAGGTGGACACGAAGAAAACCTGCAAGAACGAACCGGCTTGATACTCGATCCATACTTCTCGGCCACCAAACTGACCTGGCTGCTCGATCATGTTCCAGGGGCACGCGTTCGTGCGGAACGGGGTGAACTTGCTGCCGGCACGATCGACAGCTGGCTGATCTACCGCCTGACCGCAAGCAAGGTGCATGCCACGGACGCAACTAATGCGTCGCGCACATTGCTGTGTGGCCTAGAGTCCGCCGCATGGGAAGACGATCTGCTTGCGCTCTTCGACATCCCGCGCAGCCTACTTCCCGAGATTCGTGATTCAGCCGCTGACTATGGCTCCACGGCGAGCGAACACTTCGGTGCGCCAATTCCGATTCGAGGAGTGGCAGGCGACCAACAAGCATCAGCTTTTGGTCAAGGTGTGCGGGAACATGGCACAATGAAAAGCACCTACGGCACCGGCTGCTTCACGCTCGCACATACCGGCACTACTCGCCCGCGCAGCGCACATCGCCTACTCACCACACTTGCCTGCCGTCGCGATGGCGTGAACACCTATGCGATTGAAGGAAGCATCTTTCAGGCAGGCACTGTCGTGCAGTGGTTGCGCGATCAACTCGGTATCATCCAAGATGTCTCGGAAATCGAAGCACTACTCGCAGCATCTGAGCCAGACAGTCCAGTAGTGCTGGTTCCAGCCTTTACCGGCATGGGCGCACCCTGGTGGGACCCCCACGCGCGGGGTGCACTGTTTGGTCTGACGCGCGACACAGGACGCGCGGAGCTTGTGCGCGCTGCTCTTATGTCAGTAGCGTGGCAGACCCTCGATCTGATCGAAGCCACCGCGCATGACACCGGCAAACTGCCTGAAGCGCTGCAGGTTGATGGCGGCATGGCAGGTAATGATGCATTTCTGCAATTGCTAGCCGACACGATTCAGCGCCCTGTCATTCGATCCACTGATCCCGAAAGCACCGCGCTTGGCGCCGCCTTCTTAGCCGGGCTAGGAGCCGGCATATGGCACGACAATACATTGCCAATGGGTTGTAATAGGTCAGGTCGGACGTTCTATCCGGGCGTAGAATCTGAGGTCATCGCAAACCGCCGAAAATATTGGGTCCAAGCCCTCCAAAAAGTGCTGAACCCTACACCTGAAAACCAGGCCGACCCTGGCAAGCACACATGTTAGGCTGGGCCAGACGGCCAAAGCTGTCCGACATCATGAAACGAACCCTTTCCTTGGTGACCCTCAGTGCCCTGTCGCTTGCCCTCATGGGTGCGCCGGCGGGCGCTGCTCCGCAATGATGCCCA
>JAKVCF010000222.1 GCA_022447335.1 Planctomycetota bacterium
GTAAGTCAGTCAGAGAAAAGCTTCCATCGGTAAGGGTCTCAGTCTGCGCGCCGGGGACTGGAAAGAGGTCGGTTTCAAGCCACTTCGATAAGCGCGGCCCATGGCTTGCGGCGAAAACTTCGACTTTGGCGGCCACGATAGGCTGCCCAGCGTCCGACAGCACTACACCCCGGATCTCACTGGGGGCAGCGAGTTGAATATCGCCCAATGCGCGCGTGCGCCCAGGCTGTGAACTGAGGTTGGGGATCTCCAGCGTGGGGTGTCCGCTTGCGGTAAAGCGTAGGATCCAGCGCAGTCCATCGTTCGGTGACTCGGGGATCACGAAGTGTCCACTCCGATCCGTTTTCAGCTTGCGTCTAATCGTGGGTCGCCGGCTCGGGTCTTGGGAGTCATAGCCGCGTAATCTGCCAGTGAACCCGAGGGCCAGTACATCGGCGCCTGCGGCAGGGGAGCGGTCGCTTTGCAAAAGGTGTCCGGTGAACGCTGGAATGCCGACTTCAAACTCGCGAAGGACTTGAAGAGTGTTTAGGCCCTGCTCTTCGGATGCTTTGGCGGCTTCGCGCGTGCTGATCCTGTCTTCCGTTCGTTCGTCCGAATTGAGAGCGTCGCGCTCGACGCGAGGTGCGTCGCGCTCTTTAGAGTCGAGCGCACCCTGCTCGTTGGCATCTAGCAGTACCCATGCCACTACGCCGACTAAGGCGAAGATCAGTATGGCAGTGGCAAGACGCGCAGTGTTCATTGAGTTTGGCGTGTGAGCTCTACGCGGATTGGTGCCATCAGCTTGGGGTCGCCCCGCTCAAGTAGGGTTTCGCATAGGGTGCGAATGCTGGGATTCAGTGTGTGGTTGCTGCTGGTGCCATTCCATTCGACCTGGAATGGCTGGCTGACATCTACTTGGCTGGGTTGCAGTAGCAGTACGAGTTGATTGCGGTTCCCCGTATTCAACCGGACCTGATTTCCAGCCAAGGAGGCATCGATGCGCTGCCCCTTGCCAGGGATATCGACTTGTAGCCAGTAATGGTGACGGATTACTGGATCGGTGAGTTCCCAATGCACTTCACTTGGCGAAGTGCGCCGAGTGTAGGGGTAGAGCTGGCGGATGTAGTCTCGATCGGGGAGGCCACCGTGGCCGTTACCTTCAATCCACAGCATCTCGACAGGATAGGCGCCAGGGTGTTGCTTCTGCGCGACTTGATATAGCTCAGCGAAGCTTTGGCAGCGGTCGGCGCGACCGTATGCCGTATCGCGCGAGCCAATCATGTAAGTGAAACGCAGTGTATGCAGGCCTACCACGCTGGTCTCTCCATCGGTAGGCGCCGCAGCTGAAGAATGCACCGCCGCAAAGCGGTCTGGAATTTTTGGTCCGATAGCAAAGGCGCCGTAGCCTCCGTGGCTATAGCCGATTGCGTAGACCTTGTCGGGGTCGATGTCGCTGTAAAGTAGATGCTGATTGATTAGCTTCTCGATAAGAGGATAGACGTAGTTGTCATAGAATCCGTTCCAAGTGTTATTCGGCGCGCGCAGTGCGATGTACTTGTAGCCGCCTGCCAAATCGATTTGATCCTTGTAATAGATCTGCATGTGCCGCCACTGTGAGTCATTGAATTCTTGAGTGGTGCCACCTCCGCCGTGCATTGCGATGATGAGCGGCCAGCCTTTAGCGGGACGTTCACCAACTGTCTTGATCGTATAAGGCGATTCGTGCCCACCCTTACGCACTCGATTCATTCGTAGGTCTTCGAGAGTTTTTGCGTGCAGGTTAGAGTCGCGATAAGCCTCCCAAATTTGACG
>JAKVCF010000223.1 GCA_022447335.1 Planctomycetota bacterium
CAGAGCACCACACGCAAACTGTGAATCGGAAAGGAGGAACTTGCCTCGGCGCGCAGCAACAGGCGACGACCGCTAGGTGGATCCCAAATGCCAACTGAAAAGGCGTCAAAGCGCACCTCCTCACCATCCCAGGAAAGCTTCTGCCGCGCCCCGGGTACCAATACCACCCCGGGTGTGCGTTGTGCACCTACACGCAACTCCCAAGCTCTGCCTAGGCGCACGCAGCTCACATTGCTCCACAAATGAAAGCGCTCTGGCGCGCGGCCAGCCAGCGGTAGCTCCCACTCCATCTCCCAAGAAGCCAACTGCCAGCGACGGGAGTCACGCCCCCAATTTTTTAGCCATGAAGGATATGCATCGAAGTCACGCCAGGTCAAGGCAACCCCATCGCCCAGCACTTCGACTTCGGCTCCAAGCAACTCGGCTCGCAACTCTGTAGCGTACTGCTCGCTTGGGTTCTCGGCATTTGGATTATTCTGATCGCCACCCAGTTCACTGATCAAGGAGCTCATCTCAATTGGACGATTGGCGACACTTAGTGGCAACACGGGCTGTAAAACGAGTTCGCGCTCCCACTCCGCAGCCCAGAAGTAAGGGTCGGCCTCGGCTGGCCATGCGCGCAGAGCCAAGCGTCGCATCGTGTCAACCGCACGTGCGATATCCGCTTGCGACCACCAAAGCTGCGCAGCCAGCCAGTCAGTATCGGCTGAATTTAGATCTAGCACCGATCGCAAAGCATGGGGATCAAGCTTGAGCAAGCTGACTTCGCGTCGAGTTCCATCATCGACCTCGATACGCCAATGCATACGCCCCTCAGCAGGTAGTGAAACTCTCCCGGTCACGGGACCATCAAGCAACGAAACTGTCCACGGACGACCTAGTCGACTCGACATCTGCGCCGCGAGTGCCCGTTCCGCAGCTAGGAGTCGCTCAACGCGCCAGCCCTCGCGGCGCGCGAGCAGCGAATGGTCCAAAAGTCGCACATCCACGCTGGACCAAAGTCGTCCGGCCTGCGCCAACTGCCCAGATTGCAGCTGCACAGCAAGGCGAGTGCGAAGGTCCGGAAGAAGTCTGTCGGCGCGCGACATCCAATCCTCTCGATTCTGACGCTCAAGCGTGAGCTGATAGCTCTGCAGCAACTCGTTCGGATTATCTCCTCCGGGGAAGAGCGGTAACTGCTGTGCACGCGGTACCCGCGTTTCGAGTAAGGCTTGCGTCTCACGGCGCCAATCCTCGGCGACAAAACCGCCGGACTGAATAGCCTCGCGCGCGGCATCGGACTGCGCCTGCAGAACCTCGGCTACGTCAACAAAGACTTCAGCTGCACGCTGTTCCAAGCGACCGCGCTGACGCGTCAGCTCATTGCGCCGCAGCTGCTCGAACAAACCGTTGTCAGCATGAGTCGGGAAACTGCGCTGCTCAAAAAGGTCAAGACTCTGCCATGCGATGCGATAGGCACCGTCTTCATAGGCTCGCCGCGTGCGACGAAGACTCTCATCGGCCCAGCCCTCATAAAGCGCGCGCTGGCTCTGCACTCCGCTCATCACACCGGGTTGTAAGTCAGTGGGCGGATCTGGCATTGCCCCTTCACCCTCCACGAACGCCCCTCTAGCCTCGGCTCCGGCATCCTGCGGAGCCCCTAGCCAAAGCTGTAGCCCCATCCAGGAAGAAAAAAGCAGAATCGGCATCGACACTGCAGCAGCCATAACCTGCATACGTCGTCGCCGCCGGTGTGCGGTAAGCAGACGAGGCGGATGCCCTAGCAACACACGCCCTAGATCTGAG
>JAKVCF010000224.1 GCA_022447335.1 Planctomycetota bacterium
ATTCTGGAAGACCGTGCGGTAGGTCTCGTCGTCAACTGGAGACTCCGGGATCGCCGTAAACTGATCGCCCAGCCACAGCGTGCCAAGCACCAATAGCGAGGCAAAGAATCCGCAGGCAACCACACGGTTGGCTCGTTTGCGGCCGTAGATTTCGGACAATAGGTCAGTGACTAGGAAGGTCACTGGATAGGGCAGTGCGCCCGCAGACAGGATGAAGGGGTCGGAGAAGCCGAGGAAGCCTAGATCGACTGTCAGGAACTTATTGGCGACCAAATTGCAGACCACCAACGCGCCAGTGAAGAGTGCGGCGAGAGCCAGATAAAGGCTTTCAGCGCGGCCGCTCAGTGGGACTTCTACAAGCGGCTCATGGGCCACGACGAGTTTTGCCATGGTTACTTGGTCGGGTAGCTTTCGAGCACCCACTCCCTCCAGGCGACATCAGCCTGACGCATGGTCCATCCGTAGATTTCACGGAAGGCGTCGCGCTGAACGTCAGCGATAGCGGCGCCCGTGCCTTGAACCTTGATGCGCAAGATAAACTCGCCGAACTTCTTCTTATCATACTGGATCAGGAAGTCGACCTTGGACCAGACAACGAGGTGGTCTTCGAAATCGAGGTCAACGTAGTCATTGATGCGCGACAGGCGTGCAAAGTCTGCGCCTTCGTCTTTCTTTGCGAGCTTGCGCACGGCCGGCGCCCAATTTTCTTCCTTGTTCTCAATCGCGGCTGCACCTTCTCCTGAGTCAAAGAAGTTATACCCCGGTGTATTGAGGCGGCGCATGTAGTGTGCATAGCCTTCACGAATCCAGGCGGGCATGTCGAACAGGTACAGCATGTACCCATCAAGGAAGTTAATCGCTAGGTTGTGGCGTAGCGCGTTGTGCAGGTGCTGGTCATGCCGCACTTCAGCCTGTTTGAGCGACATCCCGAAGCTCAAAGCGCGCGAGCGAGCTTGCGTGTAACCCTCATCAGCAGTCTCGACCTTGACGTTCCAGCGCTGAGGATGCGGTGTCTTGATGCCGCAGTAGCGCAGCTTGAATTCTTGCCAAACCACCTCGTCTTCGCAGACGAAGATCTCAAAGCGATGCGGCTGGCCTAGATATTGACCCATGCCTACCCATTGCGCAAAGCCATCGGGGCGGACCTGGCCACCGCGTGCAAGTTCGAAGTCGTTGATCGTCTTGGCGAAGTCACTCTCGAAAGCTTTGGCCAGTATTCCTTCGTCGGGCAATTGGCGGAAATCCTCGTCGGTGAATCCCATGTGGTCAAGGAACTCTCCGTACATTTCTTCCATGCGCCATGCGATCAAATGCAGTCGTAGCCAAGGATCAAGCGTGCTTGTTTTCGGGTCCAGGTTCGGGTAGTCCTCGGCCATGTGCGCAAGTTCCGCACGGTATGATTTCTTGTCCGGAACCGGAATCTTCCACTTTTGCAACATGCTGCCGATGCGGAAGTGCGGGGTTTGCAGCCATAGCACCTCACCATCAATGAACAAGTCGGAGCCGACTTGTTCATTGTCGCTGTGCATGAAGGGGAAGGGGCCGTATGACAGGCCCAGCTTTTCCATCAGTTCTGTGTCGCCATCCACCACCGTGTCCCGGTTATCCTTCTTGCGCTGCGCAGGTGCTGGCAGAGCGAGCGCCAGGACCAAAGGGAGGAGGGCGAGCAGAGAGTGGCGACTCATCGGAGATGAGGGGCGGCGGCGACCCTTCCGCGAACGAAGTTGCGCGGGAGTGAACGTAAAAGCGCCATGTCACCGGCAAGAGGCAGTGTAGTCCAGTCC
>JAKVCF010000225.1 GCA_022447335.1 Planctomycetota bacterium
TAGTCCTTGCTTGGCGGCCACTTTGCGCGAGATTTCCGCATACTGATCGAGCATGGAGTCTAGTGAGTTGTTTCCAGGGGTCTTCTCGCCAATCACGCTTGGCGTTGCGAGTACAACTTCAGCTCCGGCCGCTTGTAGTCCATCAACTAGCTGATGCAGCCCCGATTCAAATATATCGACAGGTGTGCCTTGGTCGTGTGTCGAGTGCCAAACATCGTTGATACCGATGTAGATGAATACCACAGTCGCGCCCAGGGTGATGACATCCTTTTCATAGCGTGCAAGCAGGTCGGGAACTTTGTGGCCGCTGATTCCAGCCGGAATCACCTGCAGGTCAGCGTGTCGCTTCTTTAGGGCGTTACGCACAAGATCCACATAGCCTCCCTCTTTATGTCCTGCTTGGGTGATCGAATCACCGAGGAAAGCAATGCGTTCATTTGGGTCGACTACGCGCGCGAGCTGATCACTTGCAGCCTGTACGCGTGCGGATGGATTGCGCTGTGCCTCGAAGAGTTGCCGGCGCGCATCATCATGGCCGTAAGCTGCTTGCCAGGAATTGTGGCCGACCCCGGGCAGTTCGCGATAGTCCACAGAGATGCCACGTTCTTGTAAGGCGCGAACCAACCTGCGTGAGGATTCAGGCTGTACGACCGTATCCGCATCGCCATGCCAAACTTGAATCGGTATCCCGGCCAGAAGTGCCATGGTGCGTGGAGTGCCTCCACCACAAATGGGGAGGACTCCGCTGAACCATCCCGGGCGGCGCGTCGCAAGTTCCCAGGATCCGTATCCGCCCATTGAGAGGCCTGTTAGCGCAATACGATCACGGTCAATCGGATACTGCTGCACGACTTCTTCTAGTGCCCGCATCGCTGCACGTAGTTGTGGAGTAGCTGGGCGATTTAAGTGGGCAATTGCGTTCTCCGGCTGGGCGCGAAAATCTCTGAGCGGGCGAGCGCTGCTCCACCAGGCACCGCGCGGGCATTGGGGTGCCAGCACAAAGGCAGGTGCGCCTCCCTCAGTCATCCAGGTTCGGACTCGTTCAGGAAAGTGGCGTTTCTGTGCCTTGTTATCGTTACCACGTTCACCCGCCCCATGGAGGAAGAGTACTAGGGGGTATTGCTTGCCCTCTTCCAGGGGTCCAGGCGTCAGCAGTTGATACGGGTAGCTGTGACCTTCCAGTTTGACCGAGCCTGGCACGAAGCGCGGGCTACTCGCATCCTCTTGAGCGGAGAGGCGAGTCATCCCGACTATGAGGCAGAGCAGGGTGGCGGGGGGGAGTAGGCGGCGCATGATTTGAGGATCCTACGAGTCATCGATCGTCTTTGGGATTCCAACGCAGTACCTGCGAGATGGCTCCATGGATTAAGGGGTCGACTAAACCCGAAAGCACCTTACCGTTGCTGCGGCTGCGATCGGTATTGAACAGTGCCGCCCAGGTGTAGCCATCGTGGCGGCGGACCAGCAGGGTAGAGGTGCCACCGGTCAGTAGGCCGCTGTGCCAAGCGTTGTGCCGGCCTTCGCCTACATCGCGTACGCTCCAGCCCATGCCGTACCAGACTGGTGGAGGGGAGGCGGGCGGTTGGGCCCACATTTGTTGCACACTACTCGGCTTGAGAAGGGCGGGTTGCTCGGCGTCAGCAAAGGCGGCGGCAAAGCGCGCCAAGTCTGTCGCATTCGCAACCCAACCTCCGTGTGCATCCATTACCTCCTGATCGTGTGCATAGCACACGGAGACGTGACGATCGGGGTTCACTGCTG
>JAKVCF010000226.1 GCA_022447335.1 Planctomycetota bacterium
CGCTGGCGGCCCGGTTCATCTGCAAGTGAGCGCTTCCTGTCCGAACGGGTGCTTAGCGGGCTGAAGCCCCGACGTTCTTCCGTTCGTTGTCTTGAGAAACGTGTCTAAAGCCTTGTCGGTAGTGGCCTCGCGACCGAAAGGGCCTTGGCAGCCTTGTACAAACCAGGAGAGTGGCGGCTCTGATCTCTTAATCTAGAGAACGATGCTCCTCACTCTTGTCGCTCTAGCGCTTGCGCCTCAACAGCTGCCGGAAGATCCTGGTCCATATCTTCCTGGCTGGCAGGTCGTTTCATTCTCGGATGCGAACTATGGTGCAGGAATCGTGCGCGCGCGTGTGTATTACCCGGCATTGATTAGAGGGCGTGACACTGCGGTTGATTTCTCCGGTGCTCCCTACCAGCCAGTGGCGATTATGCACGGTTGGACCGGATCAGCTAACACGCACGATGATCTCGGTAATCACTTAGCATCGCATGGTTATTTGGTGATTAATCTCGACACGGAAAAAGGGATATTCCCGAACGTTCCAGCTTACGCCGTTGATGCGCGTGCTGCTCTACAGTGGCTTGAGGATGAGAGCCAATTTGCGAGCTCGTGGCTTAGTGGAATGGCCATGGTTGGAGTCGATTGGGCGGCTATTGGCCACTCGATGGGCGGCGGCACGTTGTCACATTTGGTTGGTATTGAAAATCGAGTGCGCGCCATCATTGGCATGCAGGCTGCGAGCTCAGATGAGCCAGGCCCTTCTAATATGCGCGCCTATACAGGGGCAGGGATTTGGATCGCAGGCAGCGTAGACAGAATTGTGCGGCCGAACGTAGTGAAGGCTTGGTATGACCGCGCAGAAGTGGCGGAACGACGGATGTATGTGAATGTGCAGGGTATGGGTCATAGCGGGCCGACGGACACACCGCCAAACAACGAGCCCATGTTAGGCGCCGATCAGAAGCGCGTGCACTTGCGCATACTTACCCTTTTTCTTGACGCGGAACTTCGTGGAGAAGACTCAGCTTATGAGTACCTCGTCAGCAAGATCGGTATGGGTGCGCCCTGGACCTACGAGCAGCAAAGCGCGCGTCCGATTTTGTGGGGTGGGGAAGATCTGACTTCGAGCTCTGCTCTCTTTGGAATTCATGGACTGAATTCGAGCGTGGCCGTCTTCGCTTGGTCGGCACAGCTAGGTTCATCGTCGACGCCCTTTGGTGACACGGGAATCGACCTCGATTTTGGCGGCGCTACTACCGACATTCCGTTGAGTGCGGAAGCATGGGGCATGCGTCGCTTTGGTTTCCCGCCTAGCTGGAGTGGCACGACGGTGCACTTCCAAGCTGCGGTCTATCGCAGCCCCATCGAGGGTGCACTGACCAAAGTGCTCAGCTTGCAGATTCCGTAGCGATTAATCTTCCGGAAAATCGGTAGAGAACAGCATCGCTGGATTGCGGAAAGCCTTGAACTCGAGGGCATTTCCGGAAGGGTCGAGTAGGAACATCGTGGCCTGCTCGCCTGCCTTTCCTTCAAAGCGCACGTAGGGGTCGATCACGAAGCGGGTTTTTGCGGAGCGCAGCCGCTCTGCTAGTTCATGCCAATCTTTCCAGTCGAGTACCAATCCGAAGTGTGGTACGGGAACCCCGTGGCCATCCACCTCATTGCGATGATGGTCGGGTGGTTGCATTGTGGGATCGAGGTGCGCCACCACTTGGTGTCCAGCAAGATCGAAGTCGATCCAGGCCGAATCGCTGCGCCCTTCCGGG
>JAKVCF010000227.1 GCA_022447335.1 Planctomycetota bacterium
AGCGCGGTCACTTCGCCCTGCTCGAATACCGCGATGGCGATTGGGTAGGCGCTCGTCACGGTCGAATACCGGTAGTGGAAGCTCTTGCTGAGATGGTCAGTGAACTGCTCCCGGCCCTGTACCGCAGTGGGCAAGAAGTGCCACCTGAGATTTTGGTGCCAGCCATCCCGGAAGAAGTCGAGGCGATTCGCGCCTGGTTACGGGCGCGTGCGGGGCGCGCGGTCGGGCTGCATATGCCCGCTAGGGGAGAAAAGCGTGCACTAGTGCGCCTTGCCGAGAGCAATGCGCGCGCTCGACAGGGTGAGGTGGGAGGCGCCCCCTGGCCAACCGTAGCCCAGCGAATCTCTGAGTTGGTACACCTACCTTCGCCTGCAGTGGTCGACTGTATCGATGTCAGCCACCTGCAGGGGAAACAGCGCGTTGCCAGCAAGATTCGCTTCGTCGAGGGCGAGCCAGAGCGCGCCTCATATCGCCGTTACATTGTTGGTACGGGTGAGGGCAATGATGACTTTGCGGCCATGCATGAGATAGTGCAGCGTGTGCTGCGTCGCCGTAGCGAGGACGGCCTTGCGGATTTAATCGTGCTTGATGGTGGAAAGGGGCAACTTTCCGCCGGCCTGGAGGCCGCGCGCGGGGAAGGGGCTGACGAGGTGCCGCTAATTGCGCTGGCAAAAGCGCGCAAGGGTCGCGGGCCCGTGGCCGCTGAAGAGCGACTCTTTCTTCCGGGCCGCAGCGCCCCGGTCATTCTTGAGCCACGCACGCCGGAACGACTTTTCTTTGAACGCATTCGCAACGAGGCTCACCGTTTCGCAATCACGCATCATCGGAAGCGCCGCGAGAACCTCCGTCTCGTGCTCGAGCAGGTGCCCGGGATTGGGCCCGCTAAACGATCCCGCCTGCTGGATTGGTGCGAAGGCGATTTGCGAAAGCTACGCGATGGGGATCGTGACGAACTGCTCGCACTTAGCGGAATGACTGCGGATTTGATCGATAGCCTGCAAGCGCACCTTTATGAGGTGCTGCCCTAACCGCGGGGATGGTGAAGCTTGTGCAGTGCCTGTAGCTCATCGACTTCGACATGTGTATAGCGTTCAGTCGTGCGTAGGTCGGCGTGTCCCAAGAACTCCTGCACTGATCGCAGGTCGCCGCCACCGAGTAGAAGATGAGTGGCGCAGGAGTGGCGCAAGGTGTGGGGGTGTACACGACTAGTTAGCCCAGCCACCTTTGCCCAATGGCGCACCAGCCCCCAAGCACGAGTGCGGTCAAGGGGGCGGCCGCTACGACTTAGTAGTACCCAGGGCCCATCAGGAGCGCGAGAGTCACGGCCTTGGTCAAGCCACGCTCGTAAGCGGTCCAGTGCTGCGCCACCGCAAGGGACAAGCCGCTCTTTGTCGCCCTTTCCTAGTACTCGCAGGATCGCTGGATCGAGATCCAGCGAAAGATCGCCAAGGCGCAGTCCGCAAGCCTCACTGACCCGCAAGCCGCCCCCATAAAGCAAGGCCAGCAAAGCGCGGTCTCGCAGCCCCTTCCAGCCCTCGGGCGGCGGTGCGTCCAGAAGAGCGCGACATTCTTCCGGACTCAACACCTCTGGAAGACGGCGCCAAAGGTGCACCTTGCCGGCCAGACGAGTGGGATCGCGCTCGGGGCCACGTCGTTCGGCAAGTAGAAAGCGATAAAAGCCACGCAAGGCCGACAAGAGTCTCATTTGACTGGCCGGGGCTAAGCCGCTCACGCG
>JAKVCF010000228.1 GCA_022447335.1 Planctomycetota bacterium
CTGGATTTTTCCGGCTTGCCTCGGCGGATTCGCGCTGAACTGGTTCGTTGTCGCGCGACCCATGCGCCGCTTGTCGCTGAAACAGGGATCGGTCACGTTGACCGAGATGCTTGCCGATGATGCGCCTCCGCGACTGAATCGTGCAATCACAATCTCGGCATCGATTGTGGTGCTGTTGTCCTTGGGTACTTACGTAGCTTCGCAGTTTCAGGCTGCCGGCAAGACCTTTGCCGAGACTCTTGACATGGAGATGGCGCATGCAGTGCTGACGGGAGGTGGGATCGTGCTGCTATACACCATGAGCGGTGGCTTCTGGGCGGCGTCGATCAGCGATCTGATTCAGGGTCTAGTTATGGCAGTCGCTGCGGTCATCGTGCCGATTGCCGCGTTGATCGAAGTCGGCGGCATTGAGGCGATGATCGATGGGCTTGAAGCTCAAGGGTTGGCCGATCCTTTCGGCAGTCAGAAAGGTTGGGCGGCAATCGGCTTGGTGGTTGGATTCCTTGGCATTGGCATCGGTTATCCTGGACAACCCCATGTGGTGAATCGTTTCATGGCGATTCGCAGCGAGCATGATTTGAAGATTGGGACCTGGATTTCGATCGTGTGGGCAGTTCTGATGTATGCCGGCATGCTCACTGCTGGATGGTGTGGCCGCGTGTTGGTTGATCAGTTAGCCGATGGAGAAGGGATTCTGTTGAGGTTGACAACCGACCTTTTCCCGCCGGTTGCGGCGGGCGTACTTATCGCCGCCGTGCTCTCCGCAATCATGTCCACGGCCGATAGTCAGCTGCTGGTTTGTGGCGCTACGGTCGCGCATGATCTGCCACGCCGCGGGTCGTCGCAACGAGTTGGCCTAGATCGCTTGGCGATCATTGGCATTAGCCTGGCTGCAATTGTGGCTGCACTGACCGTGAACGAGACTATCTTCTCTCAGGTCTTATTCGCTTGGTCGGCGCTCGGGGCGGCCTTCGGCCCACTAATTCTCTGCCGCGTGCTGCGCGGACCGGTTCGGCCGGCCTATGCCTTGACCTCGATTTGGACTGGCTTTGCGGTCACGTTGATTTGGTTTTTCACACCGCTGCTCAAGGGGGCGCTTTACGAGCTGATTCCCGCCTTCCTGGCGGCGAGTATCCCGGCCTGGATGGGCAGTCGTGGTGGGAGCGTGAATAGGTCTTCTGCTGGCGCGTAGACTTTCGCCTTGCTGCTGCATCTCAATTAGCCTTCGTTCTCTAGTGAGCTGGTATGGTCGTGCAGGATGCGCCACCCGCGGTGGGTTTCGACAAAGACCAGTGAGAACCAGCCCTCTGCGGTGCTGTCGTCGGAGAAGGTCAAGTGCCAGTGGCCACGGGCCAGCGCATGCTTGTTACCTAGGTAGGAAATTTCGAGCTGACCGAACTCTAGTTCTCCCATTTCGGCGCCACCCTCCTGATAGCTGCGTCGGTAGCGTTCGAGTACAGCCTGGTAGCCGACTACAGGGTCGCTTGCGCCGAAAAAGGTGAGATCTGGCGATTCGAGGTAACCTTCGGCGAGGAAGGCTTCAAGGTCGCCGCGGTTCCAGGCGTTTTGCTGGTTGACTATCACTTCATGAGGAAGTTTGGGTGTGCTGCAGGAGGCGAGTACGAGCGCTCCTACAGCAAGGGCAGCACGGGAGGGAGCGGGGAGTCG
>JAKVCF010000229.1 GCA_022447335.1 Planctomycetota bacterium
CTCACGCGCATGGCCCTGCTGCCGCGAAGCAAGCGCGCCAAATGCAATTAGCGCAAACGCCGCCGCTGACGCGGCAAAAACAAACAAATACGCCATCGGCGGATGGCCATGGCTGAGAAACTCGTGGTGCAGCCTTGGGAACCAAGGGAGCACTGCTAAGCCAACAGCAATTCCCGCCGCCGAGAACTGAGGCACTGCCACACCCAAAAGAGCGCTTCGCCTCACGAGCAAGATCGATCCAATCCAAGGCAGAATCACAGCGGATACGACGGAGATAATCACCCCCTCCTTCATGAATAACCAGATCGTCTGCAGCGTCTCGATCATGGGCTAATCTCCAACTTCCGCACCTGACCCTCATCCACATTCCACCAATTGGAAACCATGCCTCTCCAAAACTTAGGGTCATGGGTCACCAAGAGAACGCCAGCACCTAGGCCAACCTGCTGCTGGAGCAATTCTGCGATCTCGATTTGCGCATCATGATCGACACCTGCAGTCGGCTCATCCAAAAGCAAAAGGTCCACGGGTCGCACGAGCGCTCGAGCCACCAGAGCCCGCTGCCTCTGCCCTCCAGACAGCTCACTAAAAAGACGTGTACGGCGGCTAAGTAGCCCCACCTTCTCCAGGGCGTCGTGGACGAGCCCAACTTCTGCGCCCATCCCTCGCACTCGCCTAGGCCCCAAGTGAAGCCCTTGTGCGACCAACTCCTCAGCTGTGAGAGGAAAAATTGGATCAAGTGAGGCCTGCTGGGGCACGTACCCCAGCCGTAACCCTGGGGAAGCCTCCCGCCTCCCTTCAAGAAGAGAAATCACCCCGACTAAGGAACGCATGAGCGTCGACTTACCCGAACCATTCGGGCCGACAATCGCTGTGATCTGACCGCACTCAATCGCCAGATTCACCCCCTGCAGAACTACAACTCCTGGATAGCCAAGAGTAGCTGCTTGAAGATGGAGAAAACTACCGCTCACATTCCACTCGCCCGGGCGCGCTGTGACTCAGCAAACTCGGCGAGTGGCGGGCGACCATATGCTTGGCCGACTTGATCAACCAGATGATCAATCCAATTCATATAGGTTCCGGTCTTCGACGTGTACCCACAGGTTGTACACAGGACCACTACCTCAGCCTCGGCGAACTTCATTAGCTTTTCCACATCGGAGCGCGGATACCACGGCTCCATCAGGATCACCTTAGCACCCGCCTCTTGCATCTTTGATGCAAGCTCTGCCAAATGCTTAGGCGATGGCCGCAAACCAGGAACTGGCTCGAGTTCACCAATCAGCTCAAACCCGTAGCGCTTCGCAAAATAGCTCCAACTCCGGTGATAGCTCACGAGAGGCTTGCCACGGAGCGGCTTAAGATAATCCGCCCAGATCTTTTGCCTTGCAGCAAGCGCCTGATCCCATACCTCCCAGTTCGACTCGAAAATCGAACGGCGACCAGGGTCAGCGGCAATCAAGGCATCCC
Organism: Planctomycetota bacterium; assembly: GCA_022447335.1. Classification (GTDB taxonomy): domain Bacteria; phylum Planctomycetota; class UBA1135; order UBA1135; family UBA1135. Next base: position 1,474 of record JAKVCF010000229.1, read on the forward strand.
GGACCTCAGCACACATCACACGACCCAAATCAGGGTCGATGTTGAAGTGAGGATTCCCCATCGGATGCACATTTCCATTCGCTCGACTTAGAGAAATAGGTATTTCAAGTGGCTGAATCAAACGGCCTATGTTGACGTACCCAGCACTCCCAACTGCGATCCGGGGATTACTAGTTTTTTCAAGTGCAGCTGG
>JAKVCF010000023.1 GCA_022447335.1 Planctomycetota bacterium
GGCGGCTAGGTCCTCGACTGCTTCAGCGACTTTGCGACGCCTCCTTTCAAAGGCGCCTGACCCCATCTTGTCAAGCTTGGGCGTTTCGCCACCTGCGCCGATGTAGCGTTCGACTAAGTCAACGCGCGAGACTGGCACTCGCAGGGTGGTGTCAGCTTCGAATTCGAGGAGGAGTAGATCCTGGCCACCTTCTTTTTCGGCAGATTGGATGCCACGAAATTCGGCCAAACCGTGTACGGAGTGTACAACTAAGTCGCCCGGCCGCAGGGTGGTCACGCTCTCAACGGCTTCGCTCGCGTAATCGCGTTTATGTCGTGCGCGCGGGCGGTGTGCGCTGTGACCAGGCACGAGTTCACGGTGGTGCAGCACGGTGACGCGCGCTTCAGGAATCCGGAAGCCGCGCTCAAGGCCGGCTTTCTGCAACCGCAGTCGATTGTCGGGGTGGTTGCAATCAGTGAGAATCTGCTGCAGCCGATCGGCTTCCGCGTTGGTGGCGCACATTACGTAGGCGTGTTCGCCATCGGCGGCGCGATCAGCTAGCAGGCTAGCGCCATCCACGACCCCGCGGCAGTATTCCTCGACCGATATGGTGGTCAGCGAGCCATCGCCGCCGGGCAGCGCAGCAAGCTGCAAGTGCGGGCGTGCTCGGAGTTGTTCTTCTACTCGAGCTAGAGCAGCAGTCGCTTCTGGGCCGAGAAAGCGCAAGCGTTCCTTGGCTTCGTCAAGATTACTTGGCTCCCACGTAATGACCTGCATCTTGGCTGGAAAGCGTTCCAGTGGAAGTGTGTCGTCAACGCTGGCGATTGGCGCGAGGTCGTGTGCAAGTGGCACTCTTACCGTGCGTAGGACGTGACGTGTACGTTGCGTGCTCAGGTCGAAGACTCGAATGCTTTCGAGTTCATCGTCGAAGAACTCAAGTCGTAGTGGTTCGCTCATCGCCGGAGCGAATAGATCAAGAATGTCGCCGCGTCGTGCGAACTCGCCACTTTCCTGGATCGCGGGGACGCGTTCGAAACCAGCCGCAACTAATTGGGCCATTAGCTCGTCAGGTTCGATTTGCATGCCCTGTTCCAGTTGCACTTCGGCCTGAGCGTCTTTTGCGGCTGGCACCGGCTGGATCAGTGCGTGGAGCGGGGCGACTAGCGTGCCTGTGAAGCCTTTGCGGGTCGCCAAGTCCAATGCATGGAAGCGTTCGCGCAATACCTCTGGCTCAGCGCCAAGCCGCGATTCGCGGGCCGGCAACATGGCTGCGCCGCAACCGAAGGCCGCCAAGTCATCGAGTGCCAATTCAGCCGAAGGGCCATCTGGGACCAAAATCAGTAGTGGGCTCTTGGCCTCTGCCGCAAAGGCCGCGCTCAAGCAAGCCTTAGACGACCCCCACAGGCCACCCCAATGCAGGGCGGACTTGCCTGCGTTCTTCCACGCTTCCTTTAAGTCAACGAAGGAGGGGGTGGAGCGTAGCCGGTCGACTGGGCTTGCATCAGTCGGCAGCTTCTTCTTGTGGCGCGCGCTCATCCGTTAGCCCAGGAGTTCGGGTGCGACTTGACGCAGCACTTCGATTGCGGCGCGCCGTTCGGCATCACGCTTACTCGATCCCCAGCATCCGGGATAGCGCTTGCCATCTAGCTCAACCTCGACTCGGAAGGAACGTGTCACCGGAGTCTGGAACTCGGCGGTAAGGTGATAGCGTGGGAGCCCAAGCTCGGCAGCCTGGGCATGGTTTTGCAGCGCATGTTTGGGGCTCAGCGCTGGTTCGTTACCGATTGCAGCCAGTTCTTGGTCGAACCACTGAGTGATGCATTGCCGGCACTGCGCGAAGGCCTGCTCAGTGGGGCAATCCAACCAGATCGCGCCGAGGATGGCTTCGAGCCCATTGCCACGGAGCGATCGAGGCATGCTGCGACGCCCTTTTAGGCTGCCGCCAATGCGCAACTCTTTTTCGATGCCGAGCCGACCAGCGACTTCCTCGACGGTGGCGCGGCTGACTAAACGCGCTTTTTGCTCGGTCAGCACCCCTTCGCGTGCCTGCGGGAAGCGCAGAAACAGCTCTTCCGCTACGACGAGGTTGAGAACCGCGTCGCCGAGATATTCGAGGCGCTCGTTATGCGCCTCGCCGGTGGAGGCGTGGGTCAGGGCTTCGCGTAACAACGCAGGGTTGCGGAAGCGATAGTCCAGGCGCGACTCCAGCGGGGATTCCGCCGAAGGCATGGATCGGATTTTAGGCTGCTTTGGCGGCACTTCGACCATGTGACAAGAGCTTCTTTGCCGTGCGAGGCAGATTTGCGCACAATGGCGGCCTCCTTGGACCCTCTCCCTGTACGTCATGATCCTTGAAGGCAAGAAAGGCATCATCTTTGGTGTCGCGAACAAGATGAGCTTGGCTTGGCATATTGCCAAGGCTGCGCGCGAGCAAGGCGCTGATTTTTTGTTGGGCGTCGCGAACGAGCGCTTTCGAGAGCGCGTGGCACCTCTGGCCGAGGAGCTAGGCGTACCCGAGCCGCTGATTTGTGATGTCACCAGCGACGAGTCAATTCAGTCAACCTTTCGAGTCATCAGTGAGCGCATGCCCGAGATTGATTTTATGGTGCATGCGATCGCCTTTGCGCAGAAAGACGACCTGAAAGGGCGTTTTGTGGACACCTCGCGCCTGGGCTACCACACGGCGCAGGACATTTCTGCGTTTTCGTTGGCCGCGATCTCGCGTGCTGCCGAGCCGCTGATGAAGCAAGGTGGATCGATTCTGACGCTGAGTTACATCGGCGCGGTGCGCGCGGTGCCGAGCTACAACGTTATGGGTGTAGCCAAGGCCGCGCTTGAGGCTTCAGTCCGGTATCTTGCGACCGATCTAGGCCCAGAGGGCATTCGTGTGAACGCTATCAGCGCCGGCCCAATCAAGACACTTTCCTCTTCTGCGGTACGCGGACTGAAGGAGAAGCTCGACCAGCAGCAGGAGGCGACGCCGCTTCGCCGTAATGTTACCGGTGAAGATGTCGGCAACTCAGCCGTTTTCTTAATCAGCGATTTGTCGGCGGGCATCACTGGAGATGTGCTTTACGTTGACTGTGGCTATCACATCCTGGGTGTGATCGGTCCACAGTAGGACAATGGGTTTGCTGATCAGCGTCGCCGGTGACGATCCCGGGACGGGCGTGCGCGCCGGCCTACAAGCTGATGCTGAGATGGCGCGTCGCATGGGACTGCGATTCCTTGGAATCGTGGCGGTGGATACCGAACAAGATGAGAATGGCTTGCGAGCGGTACACGCGCGCTCCGCAGAAGAAGTGGGCACTCTGTTGCGCGAGGCTATGGCGGAAGCACTTTTCACTGGTGAGTTCGCGATCAAGACTGGAGCCCTGGGGAATGCGGCCATTGTTCGCGCAGTGGCTAGTTGCTTGCGTTCCTGGGACTACAAGGAGTGTCTTGTGGTCGATCCGGTGCGCGGTGCGAGCAAGCATGTTCCGGACGCACCTTCCTTGCTAGACGATGAAGCTTGGCATGCAATGCAAGCCGAGCTTTTTCCGCTGGCGACATGGGTGACTCCGAATGCGCAGGAATATGGTGATGGCAGCGCATATCGTGAAGTGCGAGGCGTGCTGTGCACTGGGGGAGATGTTGCCGGCCAGGGCGAAGTGATAGATCGCAAGGTCAGTCCGGAGCCGGCGCGTGACTTTCGCAGTGAGCGTTTGCTGGGGGGCGAGAATCTGCACGGGACCGGATGTCGCTTGAGCGCGGCTCTAGCGGCAGCTCATGTCCGGGGGCTATGCGAAGACTCCGCTATTGAGGCGGCGCGCGCCGCCGTGTTGGCTTGGATGCGCGAACAGCTTGCTCAGTAACTTGGCAGGATGCCGCGTTCACGCGAGATTTTCACGACGTAGCGATCTGTCATGCCGGCGATAAAGTCGCAGACCGCACGTTCTTTGGCATTGGACGTTTCGAAGAACTCTTCGGGAATCGCGGTCGGGTGCTCAAATAGGTGCTTACAGAGATGGGCGAGCAAGTCAGTGGAGCGTCGCACTGCCCAATTGACTTCCTCGCGGAAGTACATGTGCTCGTACAGATAGCTGTGCAGTGAGGCCACCATACTGCGGAACTCTTCGCTATGACCAATCAAGCGGCGCGAAGACGATTGGGCTTCGAGAGGCGAGTTGGGCGCGGCCTCTGCGAGGCGCGCATGCGACTCGGCGCGGATGTCACCGATGGTCATTCCGAGCATCTCGTTGACAACGCGCTGCCAGAGCAGGCGGTCTGGTTCGGCAGCTGGGTGTCTCTCGCGCGTGGCCGCGCAGGCGCGTGCCCAGATTTCGAGATCCTGTTCCATCTTGATGGGGTCGAGGATTCCCTCGCGTATGCCGTCATCGACATCGTGATAGTGGTAAGCGGTACTGTCGGCGAGGTCTACCAGCTGCGCTTCGAGGAGAGGGAAGCGCAAGCGAGAGCCGGTGTCAGGATCGATAACTTCTTGGTGCTTTTTCAGGCACTCTTTGACTTCAATTGTCAGATTTAGACCGCGGTAATCAGGGCTGCGCCGTTCAAGCACATCGACCACGCGCAACGACTGCTTGTTGTGATCGAATCCGCCGTGCTCGGCCATGCACTTATCAAGTATCTCTTCTCCCGCATGGCCATAAGGAGGGTGGCCCAAGTCGTGGCTGAGCGCAATCGCCTCACAAAGGGGCTCATTGAGATGGAGGGCACTGGCCAGCGAGCGCGAGACTTGTAGCACCTCAAGCGAGTGTGTCATCCGGGTGCGCTGATTGTCACCGACATGATTGACGAAGACCTGAGTCTTGTACATCAGGCGCCGGAAAGCCGAGCAATGGATGATGCGATCCCGATCTCGTTCGAAACGAGTGCGCCATTCGTCGGGCGATTCATCGAACGTCCGCCCGCGAGATTCGCCGGAGCGGCTGGCAGCGGGGTGGAGCTTGGCGGCTTCCCAGGCCTCTTTTTCGAGTCGATTCATATGCGCAGCCTGTCGAGGTTGCGAGGGCAACAGAATACCTGTGCCACTGGATTCCGGGGCGGGTCTGGACTATTGACCAAAAACCTTGCGAAACCTATGATTTTGCGCCTTTTTCCCGGGGGGAGTCCCCGGATCCGAAATGCATCCAGTGCACGTGTTGTTGGCTGAGGTGGCTGACGCGAAGAGCTTGCGGAAAGCGGCCGAAGTGGTTCGGGCCCGCGCCGAAGAGTGGGGCTTACGTGCCCAGTTACCACGCGGAGCTGGAGCGGCTATGGACCGTACTCTGGTTTTATCGGCTTGTGAGGGCGAGACGGCCGTGAAAGTGATGCGAGCGCTGAGCGAACTCTCTGGAGTCGAGGCCACCAGCCATGGGCGCGAGCCGTTGTTTTGGGTCAATAACCCCGAAGCCACTGAGGAGAGTTTCACCTTAGGCGATGCTCATTTCGGAAAAGGTAATACCTCTATTGTCGCTGGACCTTGTTCGGTTGAGTCGTTTGATCAATTGCTGCCGTTTGCGCAACAGCTTCGCGAAGCCGGCGCAACGGCTTTACGGGCCGGCGCTTACAAGCCGCGTACCTCGCCTTATCACTTCCCGGGGCTAGGCGAAGCGGGACTCGAGATTTTGGCGGAGGTTCATCGCCAAACCGGACTCGCGATAGTCACCGAGTTGCTGCGGCCAGAAGACACTGAGCGCGTCGCGCTAGTCGCGCAAATGATACAGATCGGTTCGCGCAACATGGCGAATACCGCGCTGCTACGGGAGGCTGGGCAGACAGGGCGTCCGATATTGCTTAAGCGCGGCATGGCTGCCACCATTTCGGAGTTCCTGCAGGCCGCGGAAGCACTGGCAGATGCTGGGGCAAGCCACATTCTTCTTTGCGAAAGGGGTTTACGACATTTCGATGGGGAGACCCGCAACCTCTTGGATCTCGGATCTGTCCCCTTGCTGAAGACGCGTACGCATCTGCCAGTGGTGGTCGATCCTTCACACGGACTTGGTCGCGCCGATTTGATTGCACCGATGATGGCGGCTGCGGTAGCCGCTGGAGCGGATGGCTTGCTCGTCGAGGTCCACCCTCAGCCATCTGCGTCGGTTAGCGACGCAGCTCAAGCTCTGTCCCTGAGTGAGTTTGCGCAAGCGGTGCATCCGCTTGCCCCTATTCTCAAGGCCGTCGGGCGTCGTCTGGTGACGGCTTCCTCCGGCATTTCCACACCTACTGCGTTCTCTGATGACTCGTCAACCCATCCTCGCCGGTAACTGGAAGATGCATCTCACCAAGCGCAAGGCTTCAGCTTTGGCGCGTGATGTGGCAGCCACTCAAGGTATGGCCACAGGTCGTGAATGCATGGTATTTCCGACTTTCGTGCATCTCGATCACGTGCGCCGCAATCTGAAGGGCAGTAACGTGAAGCTCGGGGCACAGAACTGTTGGCCCAAGAAAGAGGGCGCGTTCACTGGAGAAATCAGCCCTTACATGCTGCGCGACATGGGGGTCGACGTTTTGCTAATCGGTCATTCAGAGCGACGTCACCTGATGAGCGAGTCCGATGCCCTCATCGTGGAGAAAGTCAAACTTGGCCTGAAAGCTAAACTCGAGGTCATGCTCTGTGTAGGCGAAACTCTGGAAGAGCGCGAAGCGAATCTCACTTTTGAGGTCCTGGCGCGCCAGCTGAAGGCGCTCAAGGTGGTCAAGCCGATCTACTTTGACAAGATCAGCGTGGCGTACGAGCCGGTTTGGGCTATTGGCACCGGTTTAACCGCCGCTCCAGAGACCGCACAGAAAGCGCATCAGGAGTGTCGCCGCGTGATTGGGGGGGTTCTTGGCCCAGAAGTCGCTGGATCGATCCGAATTCTGTACGGAGGCAGCGTAAAGCCCGACAATGTCTCTGCGCTCCTCTCCCAACCAGACGTCGACGGGGCACTGGTCGGCGGCGCATCTCTGACGATCGAGCAGTTCGGCCCGATCTTGCAAGCGGCCCCGTCCGCCTAAATCTCCCCCTCCGTTCGATGGAGTACCTCTTCTACACCCTCTTCTTCCTGTCGGCTCTGTTGCTCATTCTGGTGATTCTTCTCCAGGAGGGCAAAGGCGGCGGGCTGTCCGATGCCTTTGGAGGCGCTGGTGCCGAAACTTTCGGTGTGCGTTCCGGTGGCATTAATCGTTTCACCTTCGGGGTCTTTGCAGTTTTCGTTCTGTCGGCCATGGCGTTGCACTGGATGGCGGGTGACCCGCTTGCAGGCTCGGTCATGCAAGGCATGTCCGGCGTAGAGAGTCCGAGCACCGGAGGCGTTGATCCAACTGCCGGTGTTGTAGACGGTGCGGGTGGCACTGTGCCCCCGTCTACTCCGGATAACGGCTGACCGATGGTGCATTCCGAGCAAGCCGATCGCGCGCTCAAGCTTCTGCGCGAGTCACAGGCTCTTCTCGAAGGAGATTTCCTACTCTCATCGGGTCGTTATGCACAGAGCTACGTGCAGTGTGCACAACTGTTGCAGTACCCGGATAAGGCCGAAGAAGTCTGCCAGATACTTGCGCGTTCGATTCGTGAGCATACGGGCGATGGCAAGCCGTTCGATGTGGTGGTGGGCCCGGCTATGGGTGCAGTCACGATTGGATATGAAATGGCGCGCGCATTGGGTGTGCGCGGTGTATTTGCTGAGCGTAAAGCTGAGGGTGGCTTCCAGTTACGACGTGGCTTTATGGTCGAGCCACAGGAGCGCGTGCTGATTGTTGAAGACGTGGTCACGACTGGTGGCAGTGCTAAAGAAGTTTTGACTATGCTCGACGAAATGGGAGTGAAGCAGGTCAGTTTCGCTTCATTGGTCAATCGTTCAGGGGTTGAAAACCCCTTTGGTGAGTCGCCGTACTATCCTCTGCTTGCACTCGAGATTCCTTCCTGGGATCCTTCCGAGCTGCCGGCCGATCACGAAGGTCTGGCGCGCGCTGTCAAGCCGGGCAGTCGCCCGACGGCAACCTGATTCGATGGCTGCGACCGCGCTCGGAATGATTGCAAGTATGACCGGCTACGGTCGCGGCGCAGCCGAGAATGCGCACGCGGCGGCCGAAGTCGAGCTCCGCAGCGTCAACGGCAAAGGGTTGCATCTCAAGCTGCGGCTTCCTTCAGACCGCCTCGAGCTTGAAGCCGAGCTCGAGGGTTTGGCGCGCAGCGCAGTAGAGCGAGGCTCAATTCATGGTGGGCTGCGCGTTCGCGTGCTTGCGAGTACGGCGCCCACGCCAGATCGTACGGCCTTGGCCGCGCACCTAAAAGAGTGGAGGCGTACGCAGAAGGAGTTGGGTCTCGAGTCGCATGACCCCACGCTGTCCGAACTTTTGGCCTTGCCGGGTGCATTTCTAACTGCTTCCGAAGATGTCAAAACCACGCGCGCAGTGCGCGCCGTATCTAAGGCGGCAATGAAATCGGCGCTCAACGCACTCCGTGAATCGCGTGAACGCGAGGGGGCTCGCTTGGCGCGCGAGCTGCAGCGCTTGCTGAAGAAGTTTTCCAGTCATCTTGCCCGCACCGAAAAGCGCATACCTCGCGCCATTGCTAATGCACAGAGTCGAATGCAAGAGCGAGTCGATGCCGCGCTAGCTAAGGTTGGCGATTACGAACGGCTCGATCTGACTCGTGAACTCATCGCCCTTGCCGACCGCGCCGATGTACGCGAAGAGGTGGCACGCTTGCATATGCACTTAGGTGGCTTGAACGAGCTTCTGGAAAATGGAGGGGCGATCGGGCGCGAGTTCGACTTCCTGCTGCAGGAAGTGCATCGTGAGGTCACGACTTTGGGTAGCAAATCCGCGGATTCTCAGCTTTCCGAGCAGGTTGTCTCAATGAAGTTGCTAACTGGCCAGCTAAAGGAGCAAATTGCCAATGTCGAGTGATCGTGGTCGTTTGGTGGTTATTTCGGGGCCAACGGCCTCGGGTAAATCCACCCTGTGGCGGCGCCTCGTCGACCACCCGCGCATGCGCTTTTCTGTCTCAACGACTACGCGCGGGTCACGCGACGGCGAGGTCGATGGATGCGACTATCACTTCGTTGACGACGCGCGTTTCGACGCCATGCTCAGCCAAGGCGAGCTGCTTGAATGGGCCGAGGTGCACGGTAAGCGCTACGGCACCCCGCGTGGCCCGGCGGTCGAGGCTATCGATGCTGGCTACGACGTCGTGCTCGAAATCGATGTGCAGGGAGCCGTGCAGCTGCGCGCCTCTGATTTGCCGACCATCTCGATATTTATTGTTCCGCCGTCGCGAGAGGCACTCGAACAGCGTCTGCGCGAGCGTGGCACTGAAACCGAAGAGCAGATGCAGCGACGACTTGCGATTGTTGATCGGGAGATGGCCGCCTCCTCCGAGTACGATCATGTCGTGATCAATGACGATCTCGAGCGCATGATCTCTGAAGTGGAGCAACTGCTCGGACTCGAAGCCTCTGAAGCCTGATGGAAATTCTACTCGGTGTCAGCGCCTCGGCAGCGTGCTTCAAAGCCGCTGCACTCGCTTCGCAGCTGGTGAAAGCTGGTCATGGCGTGACTGCAGTGCTGAGTCACAGCGCCACCAAACTGGTCACTCCACTGCAGTTTAGCTGTTTGACGAGTCGCCCTACTTTCAGTGATGAATGGAAGCCGGAAGATCCAGCCGGCATGGATCACATTCAGCTGGCACGTCGTGCAGATGTCGTCCTCCTGGTTCCCGCCACTGCCGATCGCATCGGATCAGTGGCACATGGCCTAGCTCCCGATTTACTCGGTAGTGCCTTGTTGGCTACTGAGGTCGAAAAGTTGCGATTTGCAGCGCCGTCGATGAACCCCGATATGTGGCGTCAGCCAGCGGTGCAGCGCAATGTTGCACAGATCGTTGCGGATGGCTGGCAGTTGGTCGGCCCAGTCGCGGGCCTAACTGCCTGTGGGGAAGATGGGTTAGGTCGTATGGCTGAAGTCGAAGATATCCTCGCGGCGGTGCAGGCACGGGTGTGATTCTATGGTGCGGGTCCTGGTCACGGCGGGTCCGACGGTCGAAGCACTCGACCCTGTGCGCTTCCTGAGTAATCGCTCGAGCGGTCGCATGGGCTATGCCGTCGCGCGCGCTTTGCTGGCGCGCGGTCATGAAGTGGTGTTGGTCAGCGGGCCGGTCAGTTTGCGTGCACCTGCCGGCGTCACGCACCTCGGCGTCGAGTCTGCGCGCGAGATGCTGCGAGCCTGTCGTGATTATTGGCAAGATTGCGATGCTCTTTACGCGGTAGCTGCTGTTGCCGACTATCGTCCGAAGCGTGCCGTGCTGCATAAGCTGAAGCGGCATGAGGGCGAGGGGCAGGTCATCGAGCTGACCCCGAACCCCGATATCGTGCGTACCTTGGCGCGTAGCAAGCAGGGGCGGCTGGTGGTCGGTTTTGCACTCGAGAGTCGTTGTGGTGAGGTTGAGGCGCGGCGCAAAATGGAGGTAAAGAAACTCGATTTCGTCGCGCTGAATGGCCCAGAGGCCCAGGGTGCTGAGCGATCCAGCTTGCTGGTACTGGGCGCGGACGGCAGTCGCGTCGAGCTAGGCCCGACGGCTAAGCCCGGCCTGGCCCGTAGGGTGGTCCGTGCGACGCTCGGCTGAGCCACCGAAATCGCCCTAGTGAGGCCGTGCCGCTGGAACCCTCCCCCTTGCGCGTTTAGGATGACGGCGGGGGCGAATCGTGGCGGCCAAGAAGAAAAAAGCAAATCGGAATAAAACGCCCGCACGCAGGAAAACTGCGGTGCGGTCTAAGTCGAAAAGTTCAGGCTTTTTCGGTGAGATGCTGCGTGGGGTCGGCGGTTGGAGCGGCGCCCTATTTGTAGGTTTTGGATCGCTGCTGAGCTGGGCAGGGCGGCGTTTCTTGGACGCTTTGCATGGGCGTAGTGCGCGTCAGCCTTTTGGCCTAGTGTTGGGTGCAGTATCACTCTTCACGCTGGTTGCAATGCTTGACTATTCGGCAGGTCATCCTGAGATGAATCTCTGCGGTCAGGTTGGCCACCATTTCGCCGATGCACTGGTTCGGGTTTTCGGTCTTGGCGGTTTCGTCATTCCATTCTTCGGCTTGTTCTGGGGCATGGCACGACTCTTTCGCGAGAAGCAAGGTAGTAGCCCCTTACTCAAGCTGGTTGGCGTGCTGGTGCTGGCTGTCACCGTCGGTCTATGCGCACGCGCTTGGTCAGGCGTGAATGGGTCCAGCACTTTTCCGGTTGGAGTGGGCGGCTGGTTTGGTAACCACTACTACCCGCCCATCTCTACAGCACTTGGAGAATTTGGTTCGATCACGTTACTAGTGCTTCTCCTTGGCCTTTCCAGCTTGTTTGCAACTGAGTGGGCATTCGTGCCGCTCATCCGCGAACTGGCGCGTCGCGGCCGCGAGTCATTGCGTCAGCCTGATCTGCCGTTAGCTCCGGACCGCCGCAGTTTGCGCGAAGAGACTCGTGAGAATCAAGAATGGGCTACGCGTGGCGTCGTCGGTACATGGAACCGTTTTAAGCTCTTGCTTTCGCCATACCATCCGGAGGGCGAGCGAAGTCAGGCAGCTGAGGTTGTAGGAAAGGGCAAGGTCGCTGCTGCGGAGGCGGCGCCCGAAGTTCAGCCTGATCGACCTCCGCTGACTTCAATTCCAGCGATAATTCCTCAGGCCGGCCCAGTCGATATTCCCGAAGCGGAGGCGCCGGTTGAGCCTACGCCCGAGCCCGCAGTTGCTGCGCAACCGAAGGCGGCCCCCGCTCCCGTGTCGCAGCCCGAACCCGCTGTGGCAGTCATTTCGAAGCCCGAATCGCTGCCGGGGATCTCAGCCGCGCCAGAAGAAAAGAGTGCCGGAGTTGACCGCGAGAATGAGATTCCGGCACGTAAGCGGCGCAAGAAGCCCCGTCTCGACTCACTGCCTTCAGCGGCCAAAATTCTCCAGCCGGGCGAGAAGGTTGATCGTTCCGCAATGCAATCCGAAATCGACGCCATGGGCCGTCGTTTACAGGAGGTTTTCGATGCCTTCGGGCTCAATGCTAGCGTGGTCGGAGCAGAGCGCGGCCCGACACTGACTTTGTTCGAAGTGCAGTTGGCGCAGGGTGTTTCGGTCAAGAGGCTTAACAATCAACGTGATGATCTAGGCGTAGCTCTGGGCTCGCATGGTGTGCGCATCGTTTACCCCTTGCCAGGTCGTACTACGGTCGGCGTCGAAGTTCCCAATCTGCGTCGCGACCCAGTGCGCCTCAAAGACGTTTACGAAGGTGCCGATTTGGACGTGGCGCGTAACAAGTTGCCAATGGTGTTGGGTCGCGACACGCTTGGCAAGCCGGCTGTTGAGGATCTCACCAAGATGCCGCACATGTTGGTCGCGGGTACGACTGGATCGGGGAAGTCGGTCTGTTTGAATTCGATTCTGTTGACCATGCTATTGACGCGAACGCCCGAACAGGTGCGCATGGTATTAATCGATCCAAAGCAGGTTGAACTGCAGCTGTATCAGGACATTCCTCACTTGCTGTGCCCAGTGGTTACCGACATGAAGCGTGCGCCATTCACGCTTGAGTGGGCGGTGCGAGCGATGGAAGATCGCCTACATCAGTTCAAGATGGCGGTAGTGCGTGATATCAAGGAATACAATGCGCTGGGCCAAAAAGAGCTGCGGAGCCGTCTTGGCGACGACTATGACCCGGACGAGTTCCCGGACACCGTCCCGTACTACGTGCTAGTCATCGACGAGCTTGCTGACTTGATGATGGTGTCAAAGAAAGAGGTCGAGATCGCGATCTCGCGGCTGGCAGCCAAGGCGCGGGCTGCAGGCATTCACTTGCTGGTGGCTACGCAGCGCCCTTCGACAGATGTCGTCACGGGCCTAATCAAGATGAATCTGCCTGTGCGTGCGGCCTTCCGGGTTACCAGTTTGGTGGATAGTCGTGTCATCCTCGATGACGGTGGCGCCGAAGCGCTGCTCGGCAATGGTGACTTTCTGTACAAGCCGCCGGGGGCATCTGGCATGGTGCGCGGGCAAGGTGCTTTCGTCAGCAACAAGGAAGTCCGTGAAGTTTGCGACCATCTGCGCAAACACGGTAAGCCCGAGTTTCTCGAAGACCTAGTCCAGATGAAGGGGGCTGCTGGTGGCGGAGGGGAGGTGGATGACCCGCTCTACGCTGACGCTTGCCGCATTATCTTGCAATCGGGCCGTGGCTCGGCATCGTTGCTGCAGCGTGCGCTGTCGATTGGGTATACCCGCGCAAGCCGACTCATCGATATCATGACGGAACAGGGTGTGCTGGGCCCCTTCGTTGGCTCCAAGGCTCGCGAGGTTCTAATGACACTCGAAGAGTTTGAGGCTACCCAGCAGTAGTATCCGACCGACGCTGCAATGACCGTTCGCGACATTCGCGTAGCCTTAGTGCACCTGGGCTGTGCACGCAATTTGATCGATTCCGAGAATATCCTCGGTCGCCTTGGCGCTGAGGGCTATGCACTTACTGGGGAGGTTGCTGGGGCAGATGTCGCAGTGCTGAACACATGCTCTTTCATCGGCGATGCTCGCGATGAGTCCGAGGGAGCGATCCAGAAAATGCTCGAAGCGAAGAGTGCGGGCGATTTGCGCTCTGTCATCGTTGCGGGCTGTTTGCCGGAGAAGTTTCGGGATGACGTTGAGGCTAAGTACCCTGAAGTCGATGCCTTCCTCGGGCTGAGCGATTACTCCAACATCGCGCGCATCGTGGAAGAGGTTCTGCGTGGTCGTAAGGTGCGGGAAGATGCTGGCGGACGTGCGCCACAGGGGCAAGGCGAGTTCATGCGTTTATTGCAGACGCCGCGCAGTTATGCCTACCTGCGCCCATCGCACGGCTGCGATCACAAATGCGCTTTCTGCATCATTCCAGCGATTCGTGGCACTCAGGCTAGTAAGCCACTTGATGTTGTGGTTAATGAAACCGCAAACTTAGTGCGACAGGGTGTGCGCGAAGTTGTGCTGGTCGCCGAGGACACCACCGGATACGGCACTGACTTCGGCCCAGAGGGCCCCCGTCTGCCCGAGCTGGTCGAAGCCATAGCGGGAGTCAATGATTTGCGCTGGTTACGCGTGATGTACGCTTATCCGAATCGTTTCCCTTGGCGGTTAACTGAGGTCATGAATGCGTATGACAATGTTATTCCCTACCTCGACATTCCGACGCAGCACATTTCAACCTCGGTGCTCAAGCGCATGCGCCGTGGTGGGACTGGAGACTCGGTACGGGGCATTCTCAGTCGGCTCCGTGAGGAGGTGCCGGGCATCACTTTGCGCACGACGGTTCTAGTTGGTCATCCAGGGGAGGGTGAGGCCGAATTCCAAGAGCTGTGCGACTTTCTTGAGGAATTCCGCATCGATCGTGTCGGGGCGTTTGCCTATTCGCCCGAGCGGGGCACGCCGGCGGGCAACGATGTGGAACGCTGTTCTCACGAGGAAGCGCTCGAGCGACAGGGGCGCCTAATGGAAATTCAGGCGAAGGTGCATGCGGAGTTGCAGGCTGGGCGGGTTGGCAGTGAATGCGACGTGTTAATTGATGGCAATGAGGGAGAATGGGCGCTCGGCCGTACCACCGCCGATGCTCCCGAGGTCGATGCCGTCGTTCGCGTGGCGGATCCAGAGCACACTTGGAGTACAGGTTCGATGCTGAGGGTACGTATTATTGGGGCGGATGGCTACGATTTGGAGGCCGAGGCGCTGTCCTCTGCCTAATCTCATTCGCTTTGATTCCCTCGCGTCACATTCCTAACTTGGTCACGATGAGCCGTCTTGTGTTGGCGGTCGGGGCTTTCTGGTTTATGGGCGAGGTGGTCGATGCCAGCCCTGGCGACACTGAGGCTATTCGCAGCGCCTCTTTCTGGGCCTTCTGGCTTTTTCTGATAGCTGCAGTCAGTGACTTTCTCGATGGTTGGCTGGCGCGCCGCAATGGCTGGGTGACGGCCTTTGGCCGTGTTGCTGACCCAGTAGTCGATAAAGTACTGACGCTGGGCTCACTTATTTACCTCTGTGCGAGTTCCAATCTTGCGCGCGATGGAGATTTGCTAGCAGTTATGCCGGTTTGGGCCGTCGTACTCATGTTGGCGCGTGAGTTCTTAGTTACTGCGCTGCGTGGCTTGGTCGAATCTTACGGGTTGTCCTTCGGCGCTGATCGGTACGGCAAGCTCAAGTTGATTCTGCAAGTGGTTTACATTGCGATTCCGCTAGGTGTGGCCGGGGGTATTCCGCACTTCCTGCATCTACCCTTCCTTGAGCTCACGCGAAACCCTTATCTGTTTGCTGGCATGTTCGTAGTAATGGTCGGCCTAACAGTAGTCTCAGGGCTGAACTACTGTTTGCGCGGGGCTCGGCTGCTAGCTGAGACGGAGCTGAAGTAAGGCATGAATCGTTTGCCAGAAGAGTTGCGTGAGCTCCTCGACCGCGCAGACCGCCTCCCGGCATCGGAGCGCCGAGACCTCGCAGTTCTTTTGCGCGGCTGGGCTAATGCTCAGAGTGAAGGGGAAGTGGAGCCGGAAGATGGATTTCCAGGTCGTTTTGGCATGATTGGTCATTCGAAAGCGATGGAGCAGGTCTTTGCCTTGCTCGCGCGTGTTTTGCATACCGATGTGCCCATTCTGGTTACTGGAGAAACAGGTACTGGCAAGGAGTTGGTTGCAAGTGCGCTACATCAAAATGGCCCGCGGCGCAAAGGGCCCTTTGTCGCGGTGAACTGCGCGGCGATACCCGCTACCTTGCTCGAAGCTGAGCTATTCGGTCACGTCCGAGGGAGTTTTACCGGCGCTCACAAGGATCGTCAGGGCTATGTTGAGGTTGCGGACGGTGGCACCCTCTTTTTGGACGAGATCGGCGAGATGCCGGTAGCCATGCAGGCCAAGCTGCTACGTTTCCTGCAGGAAGGCGAGGTCCGTCCGGTAGGCGGTAATGCTGTCAAGCACGTGGATGTGCGCGTTGTCGCTGCAACTAATCGTGCGCTGGAGCAACAGATCAAGGCCGGGGCTTTTCGCGAGGATCTTTATTATCGCCTTGCTGTACTCACGCTTTCGCTTCCGGCCCTGCGCGAGCGTGCTGAGGATATCGAACTGCTGGCAAAGTTCCTGCTCAGTCGCAATGAAGGCCAGGGCTTGCCAACCGCCAAGCTTTCTGATGATGCGATTGCAGCGCTGGCGGCCAGCTCCTGGCCCGGCAATATTCGGCAGTTGCATAACGAACTGACGCGTGCCGCGGCCTTTGCAAATGATGGCCTGATTAAGGCTGCCGATCTCGAGTTGGCCTAGGCCAGCTAGGTAGGAAGCCGCATGGCGAAGCGATAGGCTTCCAAAGTTTGGGCCGCACTTTGCTCCCAGGTGAAGTCGGCTGAGCGTGCGAGGCCTTGTTCGCGCATGCGGGCGCGTAAATTATGATCGCCCTCAGTTTGCTGCAGTGTGCGAGCGATCGAAGCTGGATCATTCGGCTCAAAAAGCAAAGCGGCTCCGGCAGTGACCTCGGGTAGAGCGCCGCGGTTGCTGCAAAGTACTGGGGTGCCAGCGGCCATTGCTTCCATGGCGGTCATTCCAGTGCCTTCATGTCGTGCGGGGTGTACAAAGCCACAAGCTCCGGCCATTAGGGTTGGCAGGTCGTCCGTAGCGACATAGCCCGGGAGATGCAGACGTCCCTGGAGGCGAGTTCGTCGCGCACAGGCCTCGCGAATACGTTGGCTCTGCCAGCCATATGGTCCGGCTAGCACCAGATCGGCTTTCAGGCCTCGTGAGACCGCCAATTCGAAGGCATCGACCAAGTTTTTGAGGTTCTTGCGTGGCTCGATAGCACCGAGGAATAGGAAGTAGGGGCGTTGCTCGAGGCCCATGCGCGCGCGGACCTGCGCGATTCCGGCCGGGTCCTGAGCAGCCTCTGAAAAACCTGGCGTGGTACCCGGCGGTACAACCACGGTACGCCCGCGCGGTACGTGATATAGCCGGATGAGGTCTTCACGTGTGCCTTCGCTTGCACAGATCCAGAGGCAGGCGCTCTCGGTCATGCCGAGTAGCCCCTTTTCAAGTCGCTCGACTTGCTTTGGGCGATAGAGTTGAGGGTGGTCGCGGTGTAGTAGGCTTTGAACTGATACAACCAGTCGAGCGCGGGTGGGCAGGAACCAGCGTGGATGGCTGAGGTGCAGTAGATCGGCTTTGCCCGGACCGAGCCATTCAGTGCGCAAGCCGAGGCGGCCTAGCGTGGCTAGCGCTGAAGCGCTTGCCCAGTGGTGGTGGATACTCGCGCCGGCGGATGCAATGCCGGGAAGCATTCCTGTCCGCCAGGGGTAGGCGGAGGTGGTCAGCAGGCCGAAGTCGACCTCATTCGGCGCCTGGCGCAGCAGGGCGGGTACCAGCAATCGCCAGGCTGCATCAAGCCCACCGCGCTGGCGTGCGCGTGTCAGTCTTCGGCCGTCGAGCAGGACTCGCATCGAGGCCCAGATTTTGCCACTTCTGAGCTATAAAACCCGATTTTCTCGACTTGCATGGAGGCCCTTAATATAGATAGTGGTGCAAATAGCTTGGGCCAGGTGAGATTTGCCCGGGATACAGCGATTTATGATTTCGGGCGGCGGTTTGTAGAAAATCTACGTAAAGCATTTTTTTAAATGAACTTATGAATAAATCCACCCCGACTTGTCAGGTCAAATATGGGGCGGGAAGAAAAAGATATAAACTTAAGCGACTTTAAATAAACAACTTATGGCGGATTGATGGAAATAAGAGCCAACTCGGTCGAAAACGAGAAAACGCCTGGGGGTGCTGCCGATGTTTACGTGAAGGAACGCGGCAGCGTTGCCTCTTCAGGTCAAAAATGGCTTGCAACGAGACAGCCTGGCGGCAGAATGTTCCGCCAACTCCGTTCGGGGCCCCCTGGTCCCTATCGGAGTGAACTGAAAGTCTCTCACGTGTGTCCCTTCGGGGTTCGGGATCTCCCCCTCACGTGCTGGATTCTCACCCCCCTCGAGGGGAATTCAATCTCCCCCTCGGGGGCATAAGGAGGAAGTGATGAAAACCCAAATGATTCTGGCCGCTTTGGCCGCTGCTTCGCTGAGTGCGCAGGGCGTCGCCCAACAGGGTGATTCTCTGGAACGTGCCCTCACCGATCTCAACAGTGGGCTGACTGCTTCGGCTGACGACCACAACATGGATATCTGGGGTGATGCCCGTATCCGCAACGCCTACGCTTTCGGCGATGGCGACAACAAAGATCTGGACGCTCGCTACCGTCTGCGCTTCTCGTTCCAACTGAACGAGAATGTCAGCGGTACTCTTGGCCTGACCGGCTTTGAGAACTGGGGCTCCCAGGTTGGCGATAAGCTCTCTGGCAACGACGCCGCGATTGATACTCGCATCGACGTAGCCAACTTCGCCGCCAACAACGTGTTTGGCGATGGTGGCACGATCACCGTTGGTCGTGACTACTACACTCTTGGTTCTGGCCGCATTCTCGGTTCGGATGATTGGGACAACGCTCCTGTCGTTCAGACCGGTATCTGGTACGACCACGAGGCAAACGGCATGAACCTGCAAGTGTTCGCGCTGATGAGCCAAGACGAAGATGACTTCACTGGTGCAGGTGCTCAAACCGAAGACCAGTGGGGTTTGACCTTCGACTACGCGATGGATACTCCGATTGGCAATGTGACTTTGGCTCCGTACATTCTGTCGGACCGTCGTTCTGGCATCGGCTTCGAAGATGGCTACTACTTGGGTACCGCTTTCGGTGCTTCCATGGCCGGCTTCGACTTTGATGGCGAACTGGCTAAGCAGGATGGCGCAGGCAATGCATACGCCATTGGTACCACCATTGGGCTGGATGCTCTCGCTCAGATTCCGGGTGTGCAAGATGGTGCTCTGAGCATCAACATCACCTCGGCTGATGACGACTTCAACCCGGTGTCCTACGCTGATGGTCGTGGTGCTGTGCAGCACGGTGTCGGTACTCTGCAGGACTTCCTGCCGAATGGCATCTGGTCGGCCGCTACGGATGCGACCCACGCTGCTCTTGCTTTCTCGCCTGGTGAAGGTTGGAACGGTAGCCTCGGTTACTGGACGATCACTAACGGTGATGCTGACACCAACGCTTGGGAGCTCTCGATGGGCACCACCCTTGCCGGTGCTGTTGACCTGTGGCTTGGTTACACCAACGCTTCGTCGGACGATGCTGACGCTGGTGTCGGCGCAGCTTCGGATGACAGCACGCTTTGGATGACCCTCGGCGTCGCTTTCTAAGGATCATCTGATCCTTTCCCAAGCGGGGACACTTTGGTGTCCCCGCTTTTCTTTTTGCCCGGTTTGGCCGATAGGGGTTTATGGGAGTTCAGATCGCCCCTTTGCCGGATGGCCCACTCGACCTGGTGGGCGACATTCATGGCGAGATTGATGCGCTTGAGCGCTTACTCGCGTTGCTCGGTTATCGTCCGGACGGCTCGCATCCGGAAGGGCGTCGCCTAGTCTTTCTTGGCGATCTCGTCGATCGCGGGAGTGACAGCATCGCTGTGGTGGCCCTTGTGCGTGAACTCGTGCGTTCTGGTCACGCCTTCTGTCTGTTGGGTAATCACGAGCTCAACCTATTGCTGGGGAAGCGCCGTGAGGGAAACGAGTGGTTCTGGGGTGAAATTCAGGAGTTACGGGAGGGTGGGCGGATTGTCCAGAATCTTGCTGACGAGCCCACGCGCGCCTGGATTCTCGACTTTTTGCGTGAGCTGCCATTAGGTTTTGAGCGCGCTGACCTGCGCGCGGTCCATGCGGCTTGGACGCCTTCGCTGAAGGCTAAGTTGAGTCTGGTGCCTGGGCCGGCCGATGCGGTATTCCATGAGTACCAAAAGCGCATTGAAGTGTCGCTACGGAGGGAGGGCATCCATCCGAAGAGCCAAACTGCCGATTTGCGCCGCCAGAACCTGAATCCGGTCTGTCTTGCGACCTCAGGGATCGAACGATTGACTCTGGAACCGTTCTGGGCGGGCGGCCGTTTGCGCCGCGTGGAGCGCGTTGCTTGGTGGGAGGACTACCGGGAGCCTCAGACTGTTGTCTTTGGGCACTACTGGCGCGCCCTGAGCGAGCCTGAGCGTCCCGTGAAGGGCAGACCCTATCTTTTCAGAGATCGTGCGCCAGAGGACGCCCTAGGGCCTCTGGGGAACGCCCTTTGTATGGACTTCTCGGTAGGGGTGCGCAACATCGAGCGTGCGCAGGGGCGCGCCTGCCGATTCGATAACGCTTTGGCGGGGCTCCGCTTCCCGGAGATGGAGCTGGTTTTCGATCACGGCGATGCCCGCCGGGTCGTGCAGCCTCTCGATCAGGCCAGCTTGTCGTTGCCGGTTTCGGCGCGTGCTTCGTAGTCGACCGCTTCAGTTTCGTCGCCGCCGTTGGGGGGCTCTTCGCCTTCGGGCGCGATCTCATAGCGATCGGCGTCTGCCCACAGCTCGTCTAGGCCATAGAACTCGCGCGCGTCTTCGGTAAGGACATGCACGACCACGTTGCCCAAGTCGACCAGCAGCCATGAAGAGCGCTGTGACCCTTCCACATGGCCTTTATGACCGAGCGCCTTCTTGGCGGTTTCATTCAGGCGATCGGCGAGCGCTTTGGTTTGCCGAGCACTCTGCGTGGTTGCTAGGACGAAGTAGTCCGTGACTTGCAGCAGTTCTTGAACGCCGAGGACGCATACGCCCTCGGCCTTCAGTTCATCGGCCGCAAGAGCCAGCCCGAAGGCCAGCTCTTGGGATGTCCAGGTCGCCGGATCGGCGGGAATCTCCAACACGTCTTTAGACGGCGGTGAAGAACGGCAGCAGCAGAAGGCTGACCACCGACATCAACTTGAGCAGGATGTTCAGCGAGGGGCCGGAAGTGTCTTTGAAGGGATCACCGACGGTGTCACCCACGACCGCAGCCTTGTGAGGGTCACTGCCTTTGCCACCGTGGTTACCCTTTTCGATGTACTTCTTCGCATTGTCCCATGCGCCACCGGCATTCGACATGAAGATTGCCATCATCACGCCGCCCGCAAGCGAGCCAGCCAGCATACCACCCAACATTTGGACGTCGTAGAGGCCGACGGCAATCGGAGCAAGGATCGCCAGCATGCCTGGTGCGATCATTTCCCTCAGCGATCCTTGAGTCGAGATTGAAACACAAGAGGCGTAGTCCGGCTTGCCGGTTCCCTCGAGGATGCCTGGGATTTCTTTGAACTGACGGCGGACCTCTTCGATCATCGAGAAGGCTGCGCGGCCAACGGCTTCCATCGTCATGGCACCGAAGACGAAGGGCAGCATGCCACCAATCAGTAGGCCCATCACCACGTTGGGGTTGGTGATTGACAGATCGACGCCAGCCGATCTTCCGAAGGCGCTGAAGAAGGCTAGCGCGGTTAGTGCAGCCGAGCCGATTGCAAAGCCTTTTCCGATTGCGGCAGTGGTGTTGCCGACCGCATCAAGGGCATCGGTGCGCTCGCGCACTTCCGGAGGAAGCTCGGCCATTTCAGCCATTCCGCCTGCGTTATCTGCCACTGGTCCATAAGCATCGACACCCAGCGAAATGCCAAGAGTTGAGAGCATGCCAACTGCGGCTAGCGCGATGCCGTAGATTTCGGCTTGTTCGTACGCAATCGCAATCGTGATGACAATCAGTATGACCGGGATGGCAGTCGACTTCATGCCGACGCCGAGGCCCGCGATGATGTTGGTTGCTTCACCAGTCTCCGACTGACTTGCGATGCTCTTGACTGGCTTGAACTCGAAGGCGGTGTAGTATTCGGTGATCTTGCCGATCAGTACGCCAGCAACCAGCCCAGCCATAACGGTGATGAACAGGTTCATGCCTTCGTATTCGCCAAAGGCTAGGCCTGCCATGTTAGTTAGGTAGTAAGCGCCACCTGCGAGCAGGATTGAAGCTACCAGGAGGCCGCGGAAAAGCGCCGAATGAATCTGTGACTCGTCTTCGGTCTTGACGAAGAAGGTGCCGACAATCGAAGCCAAGATGCCGAAGCCAGCAAGAGCCATCGGCAACTGGACCAGGCCTACGTCGCCAACCAGCCCTTGGGTCGCGCCAATGGAGATAGCGCCCAGAGTCATGGCTGCGATAATTGAGCCGACGTAAGATTCAAAAAGGTCGGCGCCCATTCCGGCGACGTCACCTACGTTGTCACCTACGTTGTCGGCGATGGTTGCAGGGTTGCGAGGGTCATCTTCCGGAATGCCTGCTTCTACTTTGCCGACAAGGTCGGCGCCGACGTCAGCCGCTTTGGTGTAAATGCCGCCGCCGACACGAGCGAACAGTGCGATCGACGAGGCGCCAAAGCTGAAGCCGAGCACCGACTGCAGAGCGTTCTCGTCCTGGCCGTACATTGTCGTGAAGCCCCAGACGCCAAGCAGGCCTAGGCCGACCACGGTCAGGCCCATGACAGTGCCACTGCGGAAGGCAACGGTCAGCGCACCGGCCAGCCCATCGCGAGCTGCTTCGGTGGTACGCACTGCAGCACGCGTTGCAGTGTGCATGCCTACCCAACCTGCGATGGCTGAAGCGGCTGCACCCGAAAGGAAGGCAACTGTCGTCTGCATGCCACCTCCCTTGTCCTCGCCGAGGAGGAAGAGAGCGGCTGCGACGATCACCACGAAGCCTGTCAGGAGCTTATATTCAGTCACCAGGAAGGCTTTCGCGCCTTCCTGAATAGCCGTAGCGAGTTCCTGCATACGATCGGTGCCGGCCGGTGCGGCCATCACTTTGCGTTGCAAGAGGATGGCGACGATCAAGCCGAGCGCGGCGCCGATCCAGGGGAGCATTTCAACCATTTGTTCCATCGTTTCTGGCGAAGACGGGGGGCGCAGGCCACTTTCTATGCTTTTGCATGTGGTCCTGCAAAATGAGCCGAAGATTCTAGCGTGGCGCGTGCCGTTCGGTGGCGATCCTCACTCGGTTCCTGCTTCTGACCCGTTGGCTTTTTCGGCACGCTCATTCTGGCGCGTGGTCCGCTCATGTCGCAATTCAGCGAGGCGAGCTATGCGACGATTGCCGCGCACTCGCAAGAAGATCAGCAGGCCAGCGATGCACGCCAGAGCAATGGGTAGCTGATACCGATGAAACAGCTCTTGAGCCTTGTCAATATTGTCGGCTAGCACGAAACCTGCGTAAACCGAGATTGGTACTGTGAGCGCTGCACCTACTGAATCGAGCAGCACAAACTTCCAGTAGCGCATGCCTAGGTTGCCTGCGACGAAGTAGGCGACCATGCGGAAGCCTGGGAGGAAGCGTGCGAGGAAGACCGCTAGTGTTCCGTGCTTAAAAAACAGTCTATTAAACTTGTTTCTATGCCGTGTCTTCATGTGCGCCCGTAGCACTGGCCAGTGATAGACCCGTTCGCCGACCCAGGCGCCCAGGGAATAGAGAATCGAGTCTCCGGCGAGGATTCCGGCGAAGCACCAGAAGACAGCCTCGGTGTAGGTCAGCGCGTC
>JAKVCF010000230.1 GCA_022447335.1 Planctomycetota bacterium
AGCCGCGGCCAGTCGATTGAACTTATCCGAGCCCTAGCGGATCTCGCTGACCTTGACCGGACGACCTTCCGCGGCCGACAGATCGGCAGCAAACATTACACGGTGTGACTCAAGCGCAGCAGTGTAGTCAGTACGCGCCATCGGGCGGCCTTCCTTGCAGGCGTCCGCGAACTCTTGGAACTGCGGCTCATAGGGGTGATCAGCGACGTCACCCGAGTCGATCAGGGCAGTATGTAGCGTCGACCACTTGTCCTTGACTAGCCCTTCATACTTTTCGCTATAGAATTTATTGTCAAGGATGCTTCCTTGCGAGCCACACAAGTGCAGGTGAAAATAATAGGGCTGCAGGCAGTCAACGATCGCGGCGCACTTGGCAATGCGACCATCTTCGAAGCGCAGGATAGTCGTACTAGCTGTGTCGTATTCATAGGGGGCGAAGGTCTTCGATTTCGAGCGGGTCGAGTAGCTAGTAACCTCTTCTACCTTGCCATCCATAAAGTACAATAGGGCGTCGAGCGCGTGGCAGCCCGCAGTCAGTAGGGCTGATCCCCCGTGCTCTTTTTTGATATTCCATGGGAACTGCCCATACCAGGGGCCGATGCCGTGATAATAGTCGACTTCGGCGTAATGCAAATCGCCGAATACGCCTTGGTCGATCATCGATCGGACTAGGCTGAAGTGCTTCGAGAAGCGACATTCGAAGCAGACACCACTTTGCACGCCATTGCGCTTAAGAGCCTCTTCGACGCGGAGGCAGTCTTCGAAGCTCATCGCAATCGGTTTCTCGATGAGCACATGCTTGCCAGCATTGGCAGCCGCGATCGCAAGCTCGGCGTGTAGGGAAGGGGGCGTGCAGATGTCGACCGCAGTGACTTCCGAGTCAGCAAGCATTGCCTGGAAGTCTGTGTAGGCAGATAGCGGTAGTCCGTGCCGGGCTTCTAGCTCGACTGGATCATGCTCACGGCGCGAGCAGATAGCCGTTACAGTCGCACCGTTGACTGCTTTAAATGCTTCGATGTGGGCGCTGGCTGCCCAGCCATACCCGACGATTCCGACTTTCATTTCGCTCATGGTCGATTGCCGCGCGTTCCCGCGGATGAGCACTTTAGCGGCGCGCAGGCGCGCGTGGTGCTATGAGCAGAGTACGGTTCGACCCCACTTCGCACTCATTGGGCTGCGAGAGCTAGCTCTCAGTGGCGATGTATGCGTCTCGCGTGCACTTGGCCACTGCGAAGGCTGCGGCGACCGCCTGCAATGAAGTTGGAGGGCAGTCTTCGGTTGACTAGCGCCCCGCTGCCCACAGGACGCCTTCAATGAGGTGCTCCGCGTAAGCAGAGTTTGTCCAGACGTCGGCTCTATGTCCGAGCGAGCTGTAGAAGACGCGGCCTTTGCCTTGCTTGCGGGTCCAGGCGATGGCGAAGTCGCTGTCCGCACGGTTGATGCCGCCGACGTTCATGTTGCTGGCTTCGATATCCAGGCTGAGCAGGATATGTTGGCGCTCACGCGAGTAGGGGTCCTTGAACTGGTAGATTTCATCGGTGATTGTGAATTTATCCCCTAGGTGATCGCACGCACGGTGGCTCGTGTCTTCAACGGTGACAC
>JAKVCF010000231.1 GCA_022447335.1 Planctomycetota bacterium
CTTTTCCACGCGCGGCGCTTGCGCGCGGTCGGCGTCGTGCGGTGCGCTGGGCTACGGTTTTTGCTCTTGCCTTGATTGCAGCCTGGCTTTGGGCTGGCGCGTTACCAGGGCAAGCCCTGCTTGTGATTCCTGTGTTTTATATTTGGCTCTGGCTGATCGCGGGGTGGTCTTATCGGCGGCGCGCCTTTGCTGTTGCCGGCCAATGTTTGATTCTGCGCGAAGGTTGGTGGAAGATTCGTACTACCTATGTGCTGATGGAGAAGGTGCAGAGCGTCAACCTAGCTGCAGGTGTCTTTGATCGTCGCTGGGGTCATGCACACCTCAGTGTAGATACAGCTGGAGGAGGATCGACAGGTCATAGCTTTGCATTACATTGGCTTGCTAGTGACACTGCGCGCGCGTTGCAAGAAGACATCGTGGCGCGTGCTGCCCGCGCTCGCTTTTACTGGTCTTAAGTTGCAGCGCTGGCGAGGCGTTGAACAACTGCTTCGAATTCGGCGCGCTGACTCATGATCGAGCGTACTAAAGCAAACTGAGCCTGCGCGCGGTCGAGATTCTGGTTCTTGCGGTGGACGCGGAAATAGCGGTCGCCATCAAGGTGATCGGTCAAAAAACGAACACCCGTCTCAAGCGAAATCAGCACGCCCGAGTACACGAGCAGCGCGATTTCTGCATCGTTCAGGATAGAGCGAGCTGCGCCAAGATACCCTGCTGCCAGCGCTTCGAACATAGCTGGGTTCGCAACGACGCGATTCAGATCCCGCTCGTCTTCTGGTGCCGCACACAACATGGTGCGCATCATGTCGCCGAAGTCGTACAGCGTAGATCCTGGCATGACTGTGTCGAGATCCACGACGCACAAAGCCCGGCCTGACTGTGCGTCGAGTAGTACGTTGCTCATCTTTGCATCGTTGTGCACTACGCGTTCGGGGATCTCTCCAGCTTCAAGTCCCAGCACAATTCTGCTGCCCAGTGGTTCGCAGGACAGTGCGAAGTCGATAGCAGTGCGACAACTGCTGACACGATTCGCAATATCATTTTGCACAGCGGTATGCAGTGTCTGAAAACGGCTGGGCGTGTCGTGAAAGAGAGGGATAATTTCGTGTAGGCGCGGTCCGGACAAATCGGCCAGTAGGACCTGAAATTCACCTACGGCACGACCGGCTTCGGCGGCCTCATGTGGCGCCCCGGCGGACTCTTTCATTGTTGCCCCTTCAATGAAGGCGTAGACGCGCCAGAGGTTTCCGCTCGTGTCCTCAAGATAAGGCGCACCTTCGCGCGTCTCGACCAGTTGCAGAAAGGGTTGCGAGTCGTGAGTCTTGGTGCTGACGTGTGCACTGACTCGTGCGATGTTCTCCATGATGCGCGAAGGCTCAGGAAAGACCTCGCCATTCACGCGTTGCAGTAGGAAGCGTTCCTCTACGCCAGAGCAATGCACTAGGTAGGAGTCGTTGATATGTCCGCCGGGGAAGTCGACAATCGAAGTCGGCTTGCTAGGGAGGGCGAACTGCGCCGCGTAGCGCTGAGGGGTGTCGTCTGCGGCCATGAAGGGCAGGGAAGGATACCTTCGCGCCGCAAACAT
>JAKVCF010000232.1 GCA_022447335.1 Planctomycetota bacterium
CTTTCGGGATTCCAAGGTCAAGGAGTCAGGTGTCCGCATGGACACGCTTGCGACCATGATTCGCGAGTACCGCCAGATTGAAGGGGATTTGCCTAATGATCGTCTTCCGTCCGGCGTCAACTCCGGTGCGATGAATGCCAATGCTGAAGCGCTCTACGTCGAGCTGTTCGCTGCGGGCTATAGCGGTCAGCAGCCTAACCAGGAGTGGTTAGTCAACACTGACGAAGACACGGCCGCCAAGTCGCTGACCAGCATGCCTTCACGCGAACTCTTTGAGATTAGCGATGCTTGGGACAACCCAATCGTCTATTTTTATTCGCTGCACTATGGCGATTCGGCACAGGTGATGGCGGGACCTGACGGAATGACTTACGAGCAGGAGGTGGCGGTTGCTAAGAACGAACGTACTGGCGCTTATCTTCAGCAAAATGGTTTCCAGCTGATCTCAGCCGGCGAAGACGGCGAGTTTGGTACGGAAGATGACATCGTGAAGCCGTGATCCAAGTCCGCCACGCAGGCTTCACTCTGGCTGAGCTGATGCTGGTCATGGTGCTGGTCGGCGTACTGCTTGGCATTGGCATGGCTGGGGTCGATCAAGTCGATCCGGGTGCGCGCGGCCTTCAGTCTTCGGTTGAGTCTTTTGTGCAATCGGCGCGTGATCGGGCACGATCTAGCGGGCAACCTGTGGTCATGAAGTTGCTTCAAGACGAGACGGGCAAGCCTGCGCATCTCGTGCGCTATGTTTTCCGTCGTTCGATTGAGGCTAACTTTGAACCGGCTTATTCCGATCGACAGCAGGTGCAAATTGTCGCTCCGGCCGCGCTCGGTAATGCGGGGCGCTATGGCGCCGGGTTGAATCTAGCGCAGGGGGGTGGGGCTACTGTCGTGGGTCGCGGCGGTCAGTTCCGCTCGCCGAGCGGCTTGCAGATCGAGTTCGACTTTCGCGCTGACGAGCTTGAGGGCTCGAAGCTGATGCGATGGGAAGATCTCGGCGAGATTGAGTTACAACGTAATGGTTCGCTGAAATGGACTGCGGTGTACGGCGACGGTGTGAGCTGGGCCAACCAGGAGCTCAGTTCGCAGGGTGGAGCTGTGCGTAAAGGGCGGTGGCATCATCTACGTGCGATTGCGATCGACGGGCGCATGATGCTGATCCTTGACGGCGAGATCCTTGCGCAGCGTGACATCGCGGGTGAGTTGGCGACGACTAGCAATCAGCCTTACTTGGGTGACTTGGAGGGTCGTTTTACCGGTGCGATCGACGAGTTTGTTGTATGGGGGCGCGTGATTGATGAAGGGCCCAGTCTCAGCGCCGAACAGGAGATGTTGTTGGGTTCACTCGAAGTGGTCTTTGATCGCTTTGGTCGTCTCGACCCGAGCGTACACGAAGAGCCTGTTCCGGTACGCATCTCGGCGCGTGGCATCGAAACCGGCGCTTTCCGAATTGGCATCTTTACCGAAGAGGTTTTACCGTGACCAAGCCATGGGCCGAGTTCGATCCGCGGCGCGGCGCGGCCTTGTTAGTCGTCCTGATGGCGATGGCTTTGCTCTTTTCGCTCGGGGTACCTTTTGT
>JAKVCF010000233.1 GCA_022447335.1 Planctomycetota bacterium
AGGCATGCCGTAGGCCAGGGCGCGCACGTAGTCGTGGTCAACTTCGTTTGGGGCTTCAGGATCGTCCTTGTCCGCGACCTGCTCTTCAAATTTGGCTAGCTGTAGTTGCGGATCGTTTAGTTCACTGAAGGCGTTTGCTAACTCCATGCCGCCGAGGAAAAACTCGAAACGCTCGGCCCAGACAGCATCATCAGGACAGGGTTTAGCCAGAGGGCAGATAGCTGCTGGGTAGTCGTAAACAAAAATCGGACCAGGTAGGGCTGTCTCGACTTTCTCTTCGAAGAGGTCGTTGACAGCTTTCCAGTAGTTGTAATCATTCAGCTGATCAGGGTCTTGACCAAGTTCTCCGTGTTCCGGCAACGTCTCGCTGAGCAGTCGCCACACCGCGGCACGGTCGACTGGATCGCAGCCTGCGTGCTCGGTGAAGGCTTCCTGGTATCGCACGCGCTGGAAGGGTGGTGTGAGGTCGTAACTCTCACCACGGAACTCTGCGCGGATGCTGCCATCTTCGGTCTCGAGTCCTGCGGCTCGTGCGCCAGCTACTACCAAATCTTGCGTCAGAGACAGCATGCCTTGATAGTCGGTATATGCCTGATAGAACTCCACCATCGTGAACTCAGGGTTGTGGCGTGGTGACAAGCCTTCGTTACGGAAGACGCGTGCGAATTCGAAAACCCGTTCGATTCCTCCCACGAGTAGGCGCTTTAGATATAGCTCAGGCGCGATGCGTAGATAGAGCTGCATGTCAAGCGTATTGTGGTGAGTCAGGAAGGGGCGAGCATTGGCGCCACCGTAGATGGGGTGCAGGGTCGGGGTTTCTACTTCGTGGTAGCCGCTCTGCATAAAGACATCACGCATTGCTTGGATGATTGCGCTGCGACGCAGGAAGTCGGTACGCACCTCTTCGTTGGAGAAGAGGTCTACGTAGCGACGGCGCGCACGCTGCTCAGCATCGGCTAGGCCATGCCACTTTTCAGGTGGGTTCTCGAGCGCTTTAGTCAGAATCGTGAAGTCGCTGTCACCGAAGACGCTGATTTCACCTTTGCCGGTAGTGGCCAACTCACCAGTCACACTGACGAAGTCGCCTAGGTTGAGCATCTTGAGTAGGGCGAAGTTCTCGGCTGAGAGGCGATCCTTTTGCATCACGGCCTGTATGCGGCCGGACTCATCGATGACATCGAGGAAGGCCAGCTTGCCGTAGCCGCGGCGACCGGTGACGCGACCGCAGATCGTGACTTGCTGACCTTCGCGTTCAGTAAAGGCAGCAATCAAGTCACGATTACGCTCCCGTTTTTCCGGGACACGCGCTGGATAGGGATCGGCACCCAGCTCGCGCAGATCGGCGAGCTTTTGCAGCCGGTCGGGGTGGAAGTGATCCGTCATCTCGACGATCGTATCGGGCGTAAACGAAAACGCCCGAACGGAAGTACCGGCCGGGCGTTCTGGTGAGGTGGTGGAGCTATGGGGATTCGAACCCCAGACCTTCGCAATGCCATTGCGACGCTCTCCCAGCTGAGCTATAGCCCCAAGTGCCTCGCGTTGTCAGGAGCATGCGAACGAGGGATTCA
>JAKVCF010000234.1 GCA_022447335.1 Planctomycetota bacterium
ACCCTTGGCCGCCGCCGGCTGGTTCATACTGATGCCAAGCGTGAGAGAACGTTTTTTTAAGTCGATAAAACTTCATCTAAGAACCTTACGACGAAAGTAATTCGCCGCGGATAAAAGGCCGAAAGCGACGGCCGTACGTTTAGACCGTCAGTCCCAGAAGCCAACCCTCCTGGGCTGGTCTATTAATAACCAAATCGCCCCATCCAACCGATTCTTAGCTCATCCTCCGGTCACGGACTCTGACGGATTGATTAGCGAGTTAACGGGGAGCTCTTTTTTTAAAGATTTTTGACCACCAAGCGTTTAGGATGCCGGCGCGAGCACGCGGGGCTAGCAACCCAGCTATCTGCTGATTGATGACTTTGGAAAATACGAGTTACACGCGACCAAAAGCCAGTTTCGCTCGTATGAGTAGACTTCGAGGACGAACACGACACTATGAAGAGCCCAGTAACCGATCTCTGTGACCTCAACCGCGAACTGCCGCCAGACGCGCCCGATGCACCCCAGTGGCTTGTCGATGCGTTGCAGGTGCCTCGCGAAGAGGGCTGGTAAACTCCGACGACTGTGATGTTCACTTCTTCCGATGGGGTGATCCTGCGAATCCACCTCTTCTCTTGATGCACGGTTTTCTCGCCCATGCGCGCTGCATGGCCTTCATCGCCCCGTTTCTAGCTGAGCAATACCACGTCGTTGCCTACGATCTATCCGGCATGGGTGACTCAGGCGTTCGTTCGTCCTATCCCGACGCTGTTCGCGCGCAGGAAGTGGTCGACGTCGCTCGTGAAACCGGTCTATTTGATCACGCCATTAAGCCCATCGTGATTGCCCACAGCTACGGCGGGCATGTGGGCCTTGCCGCCATGAATGATTTTCACGAGCTTTTCGGTGGCCTCGTTGTTTGCGATCTCATGGTCTTGAGACCCGAGCGACTCAAAGCGCACTTCGCGGGTGGACGCCCCATGCGATCGGATACGAGTCGCCCGAACCGAATCTACCCGAGCTATGAGGAGGCAAAATCGCGTTTCGTGCTCTCGCCAAACCAACCATGTGGCGAACCTTATCTATTCCATTACATGGCCTATCACTCGCTCAAACAGGTTGACGATGGATGGACTTGGAAGTTCGATACCAGTGTTTTCGACAGTGATTTCTCATTGAAAGAGCGAATACTCAATCAAGTGGATGCGGTTGTCGCCGCACCAGGCAGAAAAGCCTATGTCTACGGGCAGCACAGCGCCTTATTTGATGACGACTCGGCCGCTTACGTGCGTGAGCGAGGTGGCGACACCATTCCCTTCATTAGCATCCCTGGTGCACGTCATCACCTGATGCTCGATGAGCCCATCGCCTTTGTCAGCGTGCTTCGTTCGCTGGTTGCACAGTGGCACGCAGCCGATAAAACGGCCTGAGCTAGTGTCCAGCAAGTGCATTTCTCGAGTGCAATGATGGCTTAGTCGTGCAAGTGATAGGCGCCCCTGAAAAAAACGAGAGCCTTCTGGGTCCGGTCTTATTGGCG
>JAKVCF010000024.1 GCA_022447335.1 Planctomycetota bacterium
CGCCGAACTCGAAGAGGTCCAAAAAGAGCGCGCTGACCTAAAGAAGAAAGAGGCTAAGCAAATGGACCTCGGACTTTTCCGCAAGGAGGTCGAGAAGGACGTCGTTATTTCGAACCTAACAGGTGAAGAAATCGAAGCGCTGCAACGGCAGAACTAGAACCCAGCAACACGAAGACCGACCATGATGCTCGCCCGAATTGGGCTTTCTGCATTGGTCTTTCTACTCACAAATCCTCCCGCCCCTGCTCAGGAGCGGGAGGATTTGTCTGAATGGAAGATCGATCCGTATACCCAAAATGAACCTGAGGCCTATAAAGCCGCTGGCTACGAACGTTATCACCGGGTCATGATTCATGAAGACCTGAGCGCCACGGAAGTGATGCAAGTCCTCGGCGAAGATATGAAGATGGTCTGGGTCGAAACCGAGCACTTTGTGATCGGCAGCACCCTGCCGGAATACAAACTACCCGGTGACAAGATCCTCAAGAATCGCATCACCGATGAGCTTGATCGGCTACGCAAAAAGATGCCCCAATTACCAAAGAGGGCGCCTCGCACACTTGATCCATGGCTACGTGTCCACATTTACGCACAGCGATGCGAAGATGTTTACGAACGCGTACAAAAAGTACTTTGCGTAACGGATGATTCCTTTCCATCCGGGCGCAACACATTAGTCAAAGGTGAATACATGGGCGAGGGCCCAAACCTCGGCCAGCGCGGGAAGTTTGTCGTACTATTGACCAAGAAAAAGGCCACTTTGCACAGGTTTGCTAATACATGGTGCGACGGCAATTTCCAAGCGGACAGCCCGATCGTCCACAACTTTTTCCAACAGTGGACCATGCTGTACGGAACCTCACCTGAGTTAGCCGAAGGATATCTTGCTGACGACGCGCGCCTACATGCCAACCTTGCCCACGGAATCACGCATGCAATGCTTAGCGGATACAAAGGTTATTTGCACGATATGCCTGTATGGATTCGCGAAGGAATAGCGCACTGCATTGTGAACGAAATCGAACCGCGCTATCACAACTATGTACAAATCGCTGACCAGTTCCCAAATGAAAAGAAACTATGGATTTGGGAGCCACGAGTGCGCAACCTCGTCAAAAACGAAGCTGCATACCCTTTCAGTACGGTCTCACAGTGGGTACACCCACAGAAGTTTCGGATTGGCCATCACCTCAATCTCTGGTCGCGTGTGGACTATCTAATCAAACAACACCCCGATAAATTTGCAAGCTTCGTCGGAAAGATGAAGGACCGCATCAAAGTGCCGGGCGGCACGGCAGTAACCGCAGAGCAGATCCTTAAGCGCCAGCAAGAAGCCTGGAGCCTCATCTACGGAATGAGCTCCGAAGATTTCGATGCCGCTTGGGGCGAATGGGTGCTAGAAACCTACTCGAAAAAATAGCCTCTGCACCATCGTCGGACCATCCTGGATCACCAAGCCAAGTGATCTACGCAATCCAGTCCCGCATAACTTCCCCACCGACATCAGTCAGGCGAAATCGGCGCCCTTGTGCACGGATGGTTAGCTTCTCATGATCCATACCTAGCAAGTGCAAAATCGTCGCGTGAAGATCGTTGACATGCACTCGCTTCTCGACGGCGTGATAGCCGAAATCATCGGTTGCGCCGTAGCTCATGCCACCACGGATGCCACCACCGGCAAGGAACATTGAGAAGCCTCGGATGTGATGATCACGCCCGCTACCCTGCCCCATCGGCGTTCGCCCGAACTCACCTCCCCATAAGATCAGCGTGTCGTCCAACATGCCACGCTGCTTGAGGTCACGAATCAATGCAGCAGTAGCTTGATCGACCTCTTTAGCCGTGATCTCCATACTACGCTTGATCGCGCCGTGATGATCCCACGCGCGGTGATAAAGCTGTATGAAACGCACGCCGCGCTCGGCTAGCCGCCGTGCCATCAGACAGTTCGCGGCGTAACTTCCGTCGGCGCCCTTGGTGCCATAAGCCTCAAAAACACTATCCGATTCGTCGGAAAGATCCATCAACTCTGGCACGCTAGTCTGCATGCGAAAGGCCATTTCATACTGACTGATCCGCGTCGCGATCTCAGGGTCGTCGACCCGCTGATCTTGTTCACTATTGAGAGCGCCCACCGTATCAATGAGTTCGCGCTGCTGTTCATGCGTGATGCCATCAGGTCGCCCGAGATAAAGCACCGGATCTCCGGTACCGCGAAAGTTCACTCCCTGATATCGCGATGGCAAAAATCCTGCGCTCCACTGCCGCGAAGCGATTGGCTGGCTCTGCCCACCACGCCCCACCGAAGTCATCACGATAAACCCAGGGAGGTCTTTACTCTCGCTGCCGATCCCGTAGGTAACCCAAGAACCCATGCTCGGCCGACCCGAGATCTGCGTGCCTGAGTTCATGAAGGTGTGCGCCGGGTCGTGGTTGATCTGCTCAGTATGCATCGAGCGCACAATGCACAAATCGTCTGCAATACTACCGATCTGCGGAAAGAGTGAGCAAATCTCCTGACCCGATTCTCCGTACTTCTCAAAGGGATGCTGCGGCGCAAAACACTGGAGCGCCTGCCCCTGTAACTGAGCGATCGGCTGACCGTCAGTAATGGAAGTCGGCATCGCCTCGCCGTGTCGAGCAGCTAGCACTGGCTTGTAGTCCAGTGTCTCCAGATGCGAAGGGCCTCCAGCCATGTAAAGATGAATCACGCGCTTGCAGCGTGGCAGAAAATGTGGCTGTGTAAGTAGCTTCGCGGGATCCTGCAAGGAACCAAAGGCAATCGCACCTAGGCCTCCAACGGTGTTGCGCAGGAAATGGCGGCGCGTAAAGGCAATGGGAGCAGCCTTCGTCATTAGTAGCGCGTGATGGACTCGTGGAGGTTCAATACGGCGCGCGCCGTCGAGGCTGCCGCAGCGAGTTCAATGGGATCAAACCCGACTGGCGAGGCGTGATCGCCAATCGCAAGGAAGGACTTTGCAGATTCTGGGTCGGCTGCAAATTGTGCACGCCGCGACGCCAGAAAATCGAGCAAGACGCGCTGCTCTTCCGGACGCGCATCGCGTTGCAGCACGTATTGCAACATTATGTCAATGCGCACTTCATCGCTATTGCGCCCTTCGCCCCAAGCGCGAATTGCCAAACCACGCGCCGCCTCAACGAAGCTAGGGTCGTTCAGCAGTACCAGGGCCTGCTGTGGTGTATTTGAACGCGCACGATCCACCGTGCACTCTTCGCGTGTCGTCGCGTCAAAAGCCAATAAACTCGGATGCAGGAAGGTCCGGCACCAATAGGTGTAAAGGCCGCGTCGCAGTCCCGCTAAGCTCGCATCGTGCTGCCAACTTCGCATTGGAAAGTTCAGCTCACGCCAATAGCCCTCAGGCTGATACGGCTTGACACTTACTCCACCGAAGCTGCGGTCCAAAAGACCTGAAGCAGCCAGCGCCTGGTCACGCACAAACTCGGCAGGCAAGCGGAAGTGCGCCTGGCGCGCTAGTGATCGATTGTCTGGATCCCGTTTGCGCCACATTGGATCATCGACCGAGCCTTGGCGATAAGCGCGCGAGCTCACGATTAATCGCACCATGTGCTTTACATCCCAACCACTAACAATGAACTCATCAGCTAACCAGTCGAGAAGTCGTGGATGCGTAGGCCATTCGCCCTGTGCGCCGAGGTCCTCCAGCGAATACGAGAGGCCGCGACCAAAGAACAGCGCCCAGAGTCGATTAACAAAGGCCCGCGCAGTCAGCGGATTCCGTGGATCTGTAATCCAATCTGCCAGATCCAACCGAGTGAGACGGCTATCTTCCGCTGAAGCTGGCTGCGGCAAGAAGGCCGGAACAGCTGGCAGAACGACTTCGCCCGAGTCATCCATCCAGTCACCTCGCGGCAGAATACGGATAGTCCGCGGCTCACCTCGCGCCTGACTAACCAAACTAGTTGGCACAGAGGCCCGTAAACGATCGAGCTCCTTTACGGCAGCCGCATGCTTAATGCGCACGGACTCAAGCAATGGCGCAGTCGCAAGGTAGTGCTGCTGTAACTGAGCGCTCACTTCATCCGGGCGATCTTTGGGATCGCTGCCCAGATACTGCTGCACTTCTAAGCCAATGCCTTGCAACGAAGCCAGTGGATTGATCGCATGTAATCCTGAGTTATCCCAATACGCCAGGCCACCGAACTGCACAAAGGCCATGCCTTCGATCGCGTCGCCTGCATTGAGCCCTATACGCTCTGGATCAACCTCGATCCGCACCCACTTCCCCGTCGGCGGGAGATCACCAAAGGGCCGGTGACCATCGTTGTCATTACCGATTCCGCCGAAGACAATCTTGTCGGCGCCCCAATAAGGGCGATGCTCCCAACTACCGTTCCGATTGAACTGCAGCATGATCGTTTCGGGAGGGTTATCCGGATCGAGCCAAACATGGGTGTAAAAGTGGTCACCCTCATTCAGAGTGACTGTCTCCGATGCCTGATGGAAGAAGTGCTGCACGAGCGCTTCGGCCGACTGTAGCCGCACCTTCTCACCAAAAAGTGGTTGGACTACGTTCGCATCAACAAAATTCCAGGCACCGCCAATCGTCGCCTCGGGATAATTATCCTCGGCCCATGCGTGGTCCCGCGGATCAATCGGAAGCGAATCGAGCTGACTTTCCCAGGCGCGCTGCGCTTCTTGCAACTCCGGCGTAGCAGTCTTCAGCTCTACGTCGAGTGAGGAAAGGCGCTCTTCAATCGCCGAGATCGCTGCAACTTGATCCTCCGTTGGCACTTCGACTCGAGATCCCCAATTGCCATCATCGTGAGCACCATTGAATACGCCTCGCTCCTCGATGTCGGCAAAGAATGCTGCAAAGGAATAGAAGTCACGCGCACTGAAAGGATCGAACTTGTGATCGTGGCACTGCGCACAAGCCAGAGTGGATCCGAGAAAAGTCGTCGCAGTCGTGCGCACACGGTCTGCTGCATAGATCGCAAGGTACTCCTTATCTTGAGCCCCACCCTCTGCCGTGATCTGATTCAATCGGTTATATCCTGATGCCACTTTCTGCTGCAGCGTGGCACCAGGAAGCAGGTCGCCGGCTAGCTGCTCTCGCACGAAGCGGTCAAAGGGCATATTGTCGGCGAAGGCCTGTAGTACATAGTCGCGATATGGCGACATTGGCCGATCCTGGTCGCCGTGATAGCCGACCGTATCGGCATAGCGGACGAGATCCATCCAATGCATTGCCATACGCTCGGCATAGTGCGAGCTGGCGAGCAGCTCCTCAACCGAGGCGGCAACCGCTTCGTCCAAGGGCTTTGCTGCAAAATCACTTACCTGATCGGGCGAGGGCGGGAGACCGGTAAGGTCAAAGCTGAGTCGGCGCATCAGCGTGCGTGGATCAGCATCGTGCGCGGGATGCCAACCAAGCGCCTCGATGTCAGCGAGCACGAAGGCATCAATCGAGCCCCGCCCCCATGAGATATCGGCCACATCTGGAAGATCTGGGCGAACGATTGGCTGATAAGCCCAGTGACCCTCCCACTCGGCTCCCTCGCGGATCCACTATGCGATCGTCTCGATCTGCGCTGAACTCAGAGCTAGCCCTGAATCAGCTGGCGGCATACGGTCCGAGCCGTGCTCAGCCGTGATGCGATAGAAAAGCTCGCTGTTCTCAGGATTACGTGGATCGATCAGCGGCACGCCGCCCAAGTCAGCGAACAAACCTTCGTGGGTATCGAAGCGCAAACTTGCTTCGCGTGCGCCAGCATCTGGCCCGTGGCACTGAAAGCAGTTGCTCGCAAGCAACGGCCGCACATCACGGTTGAAAGAGACTTTCCCGTTCACACCGACCACCGCGGACGGAGCCACAAACGCAACTGTCTCCCAAGCCAGTAGACCAGTCAGGGCCAAAGGCGCTGCCAGCGATGCAAACATCCGCGCATGCATGACATTAGCGTAGCATTTGGCAACAGAATCGCGTGTAGGATCGTGGCGAGCTGGGACCGATCTCTCATCACGACCCCCGCTCCAGCTCCACCGGCCACTCAAACACCTCGTATCCCATGAACCCTCAACTCCCCCTTGTAGCCACATTTCTGCTCGCTTCATTCTCATGCCAACCTAAACAGAGCAATGACGCGCGCCGCCCTTCTGACCTGCACGCTGATGCGGAATCAAGGCTGAACTCGATAAAAAGCCAATTTGCGTCCACCGACCTCCCATTTGCCGTTGTTGGCTATATCACGGGACAAGGAGAGCGAGAGTTCATCACTCTCGGCGAACATACTGGAGAAAACCAGAACACTCCTGGAGATCAGTGCATCTTTGACATCGCCTCGATGACAAAGGCCATAACTGCAACGGCCGCATTACAACTCGTTGAGCAGAAAAAGGTCAGCCTTGATCAGCCGCTGGAAGAGATCATGCCAGAGCTCTTGGAAGTCCAAATTCTCAAGAAGGACGGAAGCCGCAGCCCGTCAAATAACCCCATCACACTGCGCGATCTCCTCCGCCACACGTCAGGATTCACTTACTTTTTCGGTAGTCCAGAGGTGATGGCTGAAATAGAACTCGACACTAACGGATGGCCCTTGCCGGAATCCATCAAAGAAGGTGTGTTTGACTGGGAATTTGGCATTCAACCACGGCGGGTTTTTGAATCGGGAACCGATTGGATTTATGGCCGTGGAGTCGGAGTTGCGGGCCGTGTCATCGAACGGATCAGCGGCCAGACCCTCGATTCATACTTCAAGGAGCACATTTTCCGTCCACTCGGCATGGAACGCAGTGGGTACAACATTGACCCAAGTCTCCACGCTGACCGCACCCGACTCTATTTCCGCGGCCCTGAATCAGAAACACTGATTCCAGTTCCCGACTCACGCCCTGTACCGATGAAAAAATTCTATGGAGGCGGGAGCCTCCTCAGCACACCGTCTGACTATGCCCGCTTTCTTTCGTGCTTGATACGCGGAGGGGAACTAGATGGTGAGCGCATCCTGAGCCCTGAATCTGTCGCGTTGTTGATGACCGACCAACTCCCCGAAAAAATTCGGGTTCACTTGCCCCCCATGAACGATGTAGCCAGCTCTCCAAGAAATGCGAGAAGCTTTCTCAGTGAATACGATGACGGCTACAGTCTTGGCTGGGCAATCGAAGTTGGCGCCGAAGATGGGCTACGACCCGAGGGAGTTGGCTATTGGTCCGGAATACATAATACGTACTACACCATTGACCAAGATCATGACATCGCAATCGTGCTATTCACGCAAACGACACCTTTTGACGACCCCGAAGCCTACGAGCTTTACCGAAGTTATGAAGACCTCATCTATGAGTCTTTACTTCTTCCGACCGAGTAGCCTCCCCTTATCGATCAAGATTCATTTCGAGTTCAGTAACCGCAATCGGATCAGAACCTGCAAACTGAAAAAACTCAATGGACCGCAAAGTGTCGCTCCCCCCTCTGCCTGCTATCTGATCGATAACTTGAACGGCATCTGATAGCCGCTTGATTTCATACTCAGATCGCTTCCCTAATAATCGCAAAGTATCTTGGCCATCACCTCCCTCAATCGAGTTATTCGCAGAGTTTCCTTGCAGAATATTATCTCGACGATTGCCTATTAAATTGCTCGGCTTACCTCCTGTCAGCCGCACCCAAACAAGATACTGAGCATGGTGGCTCCAAGGGCGTTCGAGGGAAAACCGTAAATCAAAATCCCCCTCAAAATCGGGGTCGACAAGCGCCTCATAGCCCCGAAGGTCTGTAGGAAGAAACTGCTCAAGGAGTTGCATCCCCTGAGGATCGAATTTTGACATTTCTTCGCGGGTCTTCGCACAGTAAATACCCCACATACCTCCCGGACGCTCGTCGAAGGCTCCCCAAAGCCCGTAATAACTATCAATCACCGAGGCAATGTACTCCTGAGCGAGACTGTCCTCATCTTCGAGCTCCCGCAACCACTGCCGGACGCCAGGTTCAATTGGGATCCCCCATCGGCGATCCTCAATCGCAGCACGCGCTTCACGATCAATCATTTTTTGAAACTCGGGAAGGGCGCCTGGTCGATACGTTCCGATTCCTTCATCGTGAACGAGGTGAAAGATCTCCTCAAATGCCGCATCTCGGTGATCCCAATCGGACTCGAGATACCACCGGGACCCTTCTATCGGAGTTTCGTCCTCATATAAAGGCTGCGCCGGGAGATCGGGCTCACGCCCCTCACGGTGCTCTCCCTCGGGCATCATTAGCAGAGCCCCATTGCGGGCCATGCGATCCGCTACAGCGGCTTTATCTTTCGCACCTCCCCAGCGCGCCCCCTGGACTGGCGCAAGAAAGAAACGCAATAAATTCGCTGCACGCGCCACAGCCACGTCGCGGACACCCGACTGAGCCACAATCCAAATGGCCTTCCCGCTTGGAGATTCAACCCCTAAGCACTTGGTAAACCCCTCACGGCGAAGTGCGCGCACGGAAACACGGCCGAGGTATCCCCGATCATTTTCCGGCAGACTTTGGATCCCGAATTCGTTGACCTCTACCCTCGACTGTACAGCCTCAATCTGAAACCCATGAGCAACGCCGGAGGAAAATACCCAAATCAATAGCGCGCTAACGCTCGTCCTCATCGTCCTCATCGTCCTCATCGAATTCAGAATGGCCCTCTTCCTCGTACATAAGGTCGCCGAAGGCTTCCTCCCAAACTTCGAAGAGTTCATCGACGCGGGACTCCACCCCCATCATCCACCCCTCAAACTCATCTTCGAGATGGGAGTTGTGCTCTGATATGGAATCTAAGTGGTCGTACAACTCCTCGACATGCTCTCGCAGCGCATGGAACCGCTCGTCCATTGCCTCATGGAAGTGCTCCTTAAGTTCGTGGACATGCCCTTGGACATCATCGAGCCGCCCTTGAAGATCCTCGTGCAGATTGTGCTCACGCTCATCCCAGTGGCTTTCCAAAGAACTTAGACGCTCCCCTAAATTTGCCTCAAGGCGCGAGCCATGCTCTGACATGGAAGCCAAGTGACCGTGCAACTCATCCATCTGCCCTTGTAGCGCATGGAACCGCTCGTCCATTGCTGCGTGAAAGTGCTCTTGGAGCTGATCGACGTGGCCCCGGATATCATCGAATCGCCCTTGAAAAGTTTCGCGCAGATCGCGCTCGCGCTCATTCCAGTGGCTTTCCCGCGATCTTAAGTGCTCCTCTAGGCCCGCCGAGTTTGCAGACAAATCATGGAGCCGATATTCAAGGGAGGATATGTAGACACTCGCCGCAACGAGCGCCACGCAAGCGACAATCACAAGACCACTTCGCATCCCCTAATCCTACCCGAAATGAATGCGAGAAACTCTCCCTTCAGGCGCTTGACGCCGCACCTGGCAGGCCCAACTCGAATAGACGAAAACTTACCCCCAGCGCCAGCAAATGGGGATCGGCACGGGCAACCTCATCGAAAAACTGCCTAGGGGCCTGAAAGCGAATCCAGGATCTCCAAATCGAAATTTTCGTTCGTGTGCCCCAGCAACTTCCCACTGCACTAGACTGTTCCGATGCACATCATGATCGTAAATTTCAGTCTACATGGCCTCGAAAGGGAGGATTACGAAAAAGCATGCGAGGAGCTTGCGCCCGCTTTTGCCGCTGTCGATGGCCTGATTTCCAAGCACTGGTTAGCTAATGAAGAGACGAATACCTATGGCGGCGTCTATGTTTGGAAAGATCGCCAGTCCATGCTCAACTTCCAGGAGTCCGAGATGTTTCGCTCCATTGGAAGCAACCCTGCGTTTACGAACGCTTCGGTGACGGATTTTGGAATCCTCAAAAATCCAACCAGAACAACAGGCGTCGACCTCTAAGTCGACCCGCCTCTTGAGAGCCGAACGGACTAGCCGAAGAGTTAAAAAATGGTCGGGGCGAGAGGATTCGAACCTCCGACCTCTGCAACCCCATTGCAGCGCGCTAGCCAGGCTGCGCCACGCCCCGACCTGGTTCGTGGATTGGCGGTCCCTGGAGGGTCTCCCGCCAAACTGTGGGGAAGAAGTGTAGCAGCGCCACGGAGGTGCGCCAGCACGCTCCTACACCTACTCAGCGCCGTCCGAGTAATGATAGACCCCACGCTGACCGGGAGTCTCCTCAACCGCTAAGGCCATACGGTGGATATGCAGACTGGGAAACTTAGTCCGCAGCCGCCGAAGCATCTGACGACCAATCCATGCTGATAAGTTCTCGGCTGAGGTGTTGTTGATCGGCAGCACGATGCAGTCACCTGCTGGTGCCGCGTAATAGCTGTCACGGTATCGCACCTCCATAATCCCATCCTCGCGCACTGCGTGCGTAAGAACTGGGTGCTCACCCGGGATGATCCAGTGCTCATCTAGCTCGTCACATAGATCGCGGATAACCGGTTTGACTTCAATGAAGTCAAGCACAAGACCGTGTTCATCTAATCCTGCTTCCAACTCAAGTGTAACCCGATAGTTGTGGCCGTGAAGCCGCTCCTGACTTCCATCCGGAAAGATCAGAAAGTGAGCCACCGAAAACTTCAGATACTCTTTGTCAACCGAGATAGACCAACTCTCCATGATGCAGACCTTGGACTAGAACCTAATCGAACTCAATGCAAAGACCGGGCCGACCTCGCAGGTACGCGCCCACTTCCAGCTTCCTAGCGGGCCATCGGGCTCAGTCTCAACCGGGCAAGCATTGCAAACGCCAAAGCCACACCCCATATAAGTCTCGAGGCTAAGCTCAGCATCAAGCCCCTGCTTACGTGCGTAGTCGGCGAAGCCGTGCAGCAAGCCCTCTGGGCCGCATGCGCAGAAGCGTGCGTCGCGTGGCAGGCGACCAGACTCAAGCTCGGCATCGAGCATTTGGATCACGTTGCCATGGAATCCCTGACTGCCATCGTCGGTTGCGAAAAGCATCGGCGCGCCCGCTGCAGCCAACCCTTCGGCGTCGTACAGACGATCAGCAGTGCGTGCGCCAAATAGCACCCATGTGTTCTGCTCACAGCCCATCTGCATCCGATGCCGCGCATACAGAAGAAATGGTGCCGAACCCACGCCGCCTGCAACCATCACTACCGGACGATTCGGATCGGCCACAATAAAGCCATTACCCAGCGGAAAGGTCAGCGTGACCAACTCGCCAATCTCAAGACGATCAAGCGCCTGCGTCCCCACCCCCATGACCTGAATTAGGAAGCGCAGCGTGCCACCATGCTGGTCATATAAGCTGAAAGGGCGACCGAGCTCAGGCCCAGTGCCATTCGCTGGCGACAACATGGCGAAGACGCCGGGACGCAGCAACGGCAGCTCTTGCTCGACTTCAACATCGAGCAGGAAAGCATCGGGCCCGCAACAGTGGCGGCCGACGATGCGACTGTCTGTGCAGCGCGCGGAAACAGTTTGCCCGCTCATGGCCCAGCATTCTACTCCCTGCCCGCCCCCAGGGCCGCAGTCCCGCGCGGGTAGACTTACAGCGCATTGTCGGCAGCTCAACCCCCTTCGGAACAAGGCGTTCAATCAGCAGCCGGGACGCCCACCGATCCAGTCCTCGCCGCCGGCGTTGTGCTCTGGTCGGGCAGCTCCGAGTCCCCCTATTTCTTGCTGCTACGCAACGCATGTCACGGAAGCTGGGGCTTGCCAAAGGGTCATGTGCATCCAGACGAAGACCTACAAGCCGCTGCGCTTCGTGAAGTCGCAGAAGAAACCAATATCGCCTTGACCACGGACGACCTGCGCGAGGACTTCGCCGACACCCATCTCTATCAGCCCAAGCCCGAGACCTGGAAGCGGGTAGTGAACTTTCTCGCAGCCGCACCTGTCGACCCTAAGAATTTCGTGCGCTCGGACGAACACAACCAGCACGCCTGGCTGAACCTCGAAGCTGCGATCGCGCAGTGCCAGCACGATGCGCTACGCCGTACGCTGCGCCGCGCTGCGGCCACTCTTCCCCACAACCCGTCATGAGTCTGCTGATCCCTGCCGAGGCTGCCCAGATCCTCAATGCGCTCGCGCCCAAGGAAGCCAGCTGGCCCGCACACTGCCGCCAAGTGGCCCGAGTCGCGCGCACGCTCGCCGACGCTCTGATCGATACGGGCGCCGACCTTGATGAGGTGCTCGACCCGTGGTGGGGAAATGAGTCGGCCCCAGCCGTAGAGAGCCAACCGGCACACAAGTCGCTCACCCCTGA
This sequence comes from Planctomycetota bacterium, assembly GCA_022447335.1. Lineage (GTDB taxonomy): Bacteria > Planctomycetota > UBA1135 > UBA1135 > UBA1135. The sequence goes on from JAKVCF010000024.1 coordinate 12,190, forward strand.
AGACCTCGAAACCTGGGCGCTAGTACACGACATCGGACGCGCAATCGACCACGGCCCGCTGCACGGCTGGATTGGCTATCGCATTCTGGCCGATCGGGGCCATGCTTCAAGCGCACGCGGCTGCCTGACGCATTGGCTCAAAGGTCGCTCATCTGATGAACTCCGCGCAGCTGGCATCGGTGAGGATTTGATCGTACAAGTCGCCGCCGCTCTGCACCCCCTGCACTGGCGATTAGCCGATAGCGTCCTGTCCTTCGCCGATTCGAGCGTGGCCGGACATGCCATCGTACCGATCGCATTACGCCACACTGACCTGCGTGACCGATACGGCGACTCAGCTTGGATGGATCAACACGAAGAACTCGGCAATCGCGCTGCTGTGCATATAAGTAAAGCTCTAGGCCAACACATCGACTCATGGATGTCTCCGCTATACGATTCCGAACCCAATCATGTCTGACGCCTCCCTGCACGGACTCGATGCCTTTGCCGCTCTGATTCGCGTCGCGCTCGCTGAAGCGCTTGGCGTCGAGGTCAACACGATTCAACTGGAACGCCCAAAGAATGAAGAGCACGGCGAATTCGCGCTGCCTTGCTTCCGATTCGCCAATTCTGTTGGCAATAATCCAGCACAACTTGCAAGCGCACTCGCCGATTCACTTGATGTGAATAATGTATCGGCCAGTGCGGTCGGCCCCTTCCTCAACTTCCAGATCGACCGCACTGCGCTTGCAAGAAAAGTGCTTGGCGACGCGGGCGCCCCCGGATATGGGCGTGCAGATGACAACGAGTTGAGCATTATCGAATATAGCTCCCCGAACATTGCGAAGCCGATGCACGTCGGCCATCTGCGCAGCACGGTAATCGGCGCCGCAATGGCGCGACTATTTGACCATCTCGGCCACGAAGTCGTACGCATCAACCACCTGGGTGACTGGGGCTCGCAGTTTGGGAAGCTGCTTGCAGCCTGGAAGCGCTGGGGCAAGGAAGTTGAGTTGGAAACAGACCCAATCGGCCACCTACTAAAAATTTATGTCGAGTACCACAACCAGGAAGAATGCGACCCTTCGCTCGACGCAGAGGCAAAAGCTTCCTTCCTCGCACTCGAATCGGGCGAGAACAACGAAGAGCGCCGACTCTGGGTGCGCTTCACCGAACTATCTCTCGCTGAGTTCCAGAAGATCTACGACCGGCTGGGTGCGAGCTTTGACCTACTACGCGGCGAATCTTGGTACGAAGACAAACTCGACGCCATGGTCGAATGGCTGGAGAGGAAAGGGGTAGTCGAAGACAGTGACGGCGCACAAATCGTCGACCTGACCTCCGAGGGCATTAAGACGCCCTGCCTTATTAAGACCTCGCACGGCACCACTCTTTATGCGACTCGTGACCTCGCCGCTGCCAAGTCACGCTGGGATGAGTTTCACTTCGCGCGCTGCCTGTATTTCGTCGGTTCGGAACAGAAGTTGCACTTCGACCAGTTCAAAGCTGCGCTCAAGCGCTGCGGCACCGATTGGTGGGACAAACTTGAACATGTTCCATTTGGCCTAGTGCGCTTCCCCGAGGGGAAACTATCGACCCGCGCCGGACGCGTACTGCGACTTTCGGAAGTGCTTGACCGCGCTGTTGAACTGGCGCGCGAAATCGTCGAAGAAAAGAATCCAGATCACCCGGATAAGGACACGGTCGCCGAACAAGTCGGCGTTGGAGCCGTAATCTTCCATGACCTCAGCCATGCTCGGAATAAGGAGGTTGTCTTTGATTGGAAGGAGGTCCTCTCATTTGAAGGCGATACTGGACCGAGCGTGCAGTACACCCATGCGCGCTGCTGTTCGATACTACGCCGTGCGGCACGCGCAGCACCCAACCCAAACGAAGTCGACTCGGCGCTGCTCGCCGACGCTCCCGAACTCTGGATTGCAATTGGCCGCTTCCCTGGGTCCGTCCGCGAAGCTGCCGAAAAGCGTGAGCCAATGATCCTGGCCCATCAGCTACTGCGCATCGCCTCAGCTGGCAACGTCTTCTATCGCGAAAAGCGAGTCTTGGGCACCGGTAACGAAAAGCTTGAAGGTGCACGTCTCGCCGCCGTCGATGCTCTGCGCCGTACTCTTTCCCTCGGCCTCGGCCTACTGGGCGTACCCGCGCCCACTGAGATGTAGCCATGGCGACACTGACCCTATCTGACCGCCTAAGCAACGCGATCCGTGATGTACCAGACTTCCCCAAGCCGGGCATCGTCTTCAAAGATATTACCCCTATCTTGCAGGATGCCGCTCTCTTCTCCGCCTCGCTTGATGCGCTAGCCGAGGCCGCAAGCCCGCTCGACCCGACCCATATAGCGGCCATCGAATCGCGTGGCTTTCTCTTCGCCGGAGGCCTGTGCGAGCGCTTGGGCGCCAGCCTGATTCTGCTGCGAAAGCCAGGTAAGCTGCCCTCGGAGACCTTCCAACAGAGCTATACCCTTGAGTACGGCGAAGACCACCTCGAGGTGCATGCCGATGCAGCTGGCCCGGCCGATCGCGTCTTTCTGGTCGATGATCTGCTTGCCACCGGCGGGACGGCAGCTGCGTCAGCTGCCCTCGTTCGCCGCACCGGAGCCGAACTGGTAGGCGCAGGATTTCTCGTCGAGTTGAGCTTCCTGTCAGGCCGCGAGCGCCTACATGGCTTTCCTGTTCACAGCTTGATCGACTACCCAAGCGAAAGCTGATCTAGCCCCTTGGAGGGTATGATTTCGGTGAGCTGGTTCTTAGAATCCGGCATGCCCGAAATGGAAAAGGGTCCCAACGAGAATCCCGAGGACGCCATCGCTGCGGAACTCTGGCGCCAGTACACCACGGCGCGCAGCGCAAAGCGCCGTCGTGAGCTCAAGGAAGCTCTGGTCGCCGAGTACATTCACCTCCCGAAATTCCACGCCGAGCGAATGGCATCTGGCCTACCCAAATCGGTACAAGTCGAAGATTTGGTTCAGGAAGGCATGTTTGGTTTGATGGACGCAATCGACAAGTTCGATCCGTCACGCGGCATCAAGTTCAAAACTTACTGCGGCACTCGCATTCGTGGCGCCATGCTCGACGGGCTACGCAGCCAGGACTGGGCCTCCCGCCTCCTTCGCCAACGCTCCAATCAGGCCGAGAGGATCAAGCAGGACTACCTCTCGCGCCACGGCCGCCCGCCAACGGACGAAGAGTTAGCAGACGAAATGCAACTCGCACCCGAGGTTCTTAACAAGAAAACGCAACCACGATCGATGGTGACTATCAGCGACCGCCGCGCCGATAGCGGTGAGGAGCGCAACGCAAGCATCGATACGCTCAAAGAAAACGCTGAAGATAACCCGGCCGAAACCGTGCAACGGGCTGACATGATGGAGGTTCTCACGAGCTCGCTCTCCGATAAAGAGCGCTCGATCCTCTACATGTATTACCAGGAAGGCCTCAACCTACGTGAGATCGGTCAGCAGCTGAATCTAACCGAATCACGCGTTTGCCAGATTCATGGCAACGTCCTGAAACGTCTGCGCGATCGCTTAGAAGATCAGCACGACCAATTCAATCAAGATTGATCGTGAGTGGCGCACGCGCTTACTCACCTTTTGACAGCGCGCGATTCTACCGGCTGCTCCCTTACCGCGTACCGCTTGGGCGCACGGTCCTAGTTCTAAACCAAACGGTTAGCACGCAGCTTGCCTTGCGCACAGAACTTGATCGTCTCGGCGCAGCTGGTCGCGGACTACTCGCGGTTGCGGAAGAACAGACCTCCGGACGCGGTCGTCGCGCGCAGGATTGGTGGGCAGGCCCACCTCATGCCAACCTCGCAATCAGCTTGGCTGTGCACCACCCCCCGATACCGCCCGAGACGCTCGGCATGCATGCCGCCTGCGCTTTGGCTGATGCCGCGCGCCCGCACACGCGAGGGCACACGCTAGCCTTGAAGTGGCCTAATGACCTGCTGCTCGACGGGGCCAAGTTCGCAGGTCTGCCAGTCGAGACGGGCGCTAACGCAGATGCTGCGCTGCTCGGCCTTGGAGTCAATCTGCGGGTCGCGCCCCCGATCGAAGTCGCTGACTATCCGACCACCCGCCTCGACCCCCACGCTAACCGTGAGGCCTTCCTCGCACGTTGGCTACTCGCACTGAGCCGCCGCCTCGCCCAAGCCGGCCGAGTAGGCCCAGCAAGACTCGAATCCGATTGCCTTGCCCTGCTGCAGAACTGGGCTCCGCACGGAGTACACGAGCCGCGTTCCGCGCATCGTGGGCCGTTGGTACAATTCTCGGTTCATGACGGGCTCACCTGGGGAGTCGAAGGCCATTTCGAGACCCGCCCGCTTGGCTGGATTGAACAGCTCGAACCACTCGCCATCCCAACCTTTTAGCTCGCGCACCCGAACCTGCACATGGCACGCCACGACGGCCGCTCCGAGAACGAACTGCGCCCCTTCCGCATCACGCGCAACTTTATCGACACTGCCAAAGGCGCGGTGCTGGTCGAGGCTGGCCGAACCCGGGTGCTGTGCACCTGCTCTGTGGTCAGCGGAGTGCCAGCGTGGAAGCGCAACTCGGGTGAGGGTTGGCTGACCGCTGAGTACGCCATGCTTCCGGGCTCGGTCAAGGGTCGCAAGCGCCGTGAGACTGGCAGTCGCGACGGCCGCAGTGTCGAGATTCAACGCCTAATCGGTCGCGCGCTGCGCGCGGTGGTCGATATGCGCGCCCTCCCTGATATCACGCTTTCCATGGACTGTGACGTGATCCAAGCCGACGGTGGCACACGCTGCGCCTCAATCACCGGCGCCATGGTCGCCCTGCATGACGCCTGCCAAGAACTAGCAAGGCGTAAGCAGTTGTGCCACTGGCCAATCACGGACTGGGCCGCCGCCGTCTCAGTTGGCCGATTGCATGGCAATGAGATCCTCGACCTCGACTACAAGGAAGATTTCGCCGCCGACGTCGACATGAACGTCATCGGTACCGCCTCGGGCAAGCTGATTGAGATCCAGGGCACTGCCGAAGGCGAACCTTTCCCGCGGGAAAGCTGCCATAAGTTAATCGACCTTGGCCTGGACGGCGTTCTACGCCTGACCGAAATACAACAGGCAGCTATAGCCGAAAGCGCAACCGCCTGACCCCATTTGATGCAACGCATTCTCGTCGCCTCAAGCAATCCCAAGAAGCTCACTGAGCTGCGCGCCCTATGCGCGGAGTTACCGGTCGAAATTTTAAGCCCCGACGTGCTGTCAAGTGAACTGCCCGAGGTGGTAGAAGACGGGGAAACCTTCCTCGATAACGCGATCAAGAAGGCCGTGTCTTTTGCTGAAGTGGCTGCGCGCGACCTGGGCGACGATGTCTGGGCTCTAGCCGATGACTCAGGCTTATGCGTAGACGCGCTAGACGGCGCCCCAGGCGTACACTCGGCCCGCTATGCCGCTGAAACTATGGCAGCCGATGGATCGATAGTGCCAGAGAATGCCGGTCGAGAAATTATCGACCCAGCGAATAATGCTCTGCTAATCAAACAGCTTGCTACAACGCCGGCCAACCAACGTGGCGCAGCCTTTCACTGCATCATCGCGGTAGCTGGGCAAGGCGAACTGCTGTTTGCGGTCGAAGGCGAAGTGCGTGGCCAAATCCTCGATCATCTGACGGGAGAGGGTGGCTTCGGCTACGATCCACTGTTCTTCCATCCGCCAAGTAGCTGCAGCTTCGCCCAACTCGACGCTACCGCCAAGTCAGCCGTCAGCCACCGTGGTCAGGCAGTCGCCCGCCTCGCCAACGTTCTCCGCACCGTGCTCCCGGCCCCTTCCGCCGCCCGAACCGACGCATGAGCCGCCGCTTCCCGCCTGAGCGCATTCGCAACTTCTCGATCATTGCTCACATTGACCACGGTAAGTCGACGCTTGCCGACCGCTTCCTCGAGGTGACGGGCGCCGTCGATACGCGCAAGAAGCAGGATCAAATGCTCGACTCGATGGATCTCGAGCGCGAGCGGGGCATCACCATTAAGGCGGCAGCAGTGTCACTAACGCACACAATTCGTGGCGAAGAATACCTGCTCAACTTGATCGACACGCCGGGGCACGTCGACTTCGCCTATGAGGTCGAAAAGTCGCTTCAAGCCTGTGAAGGAGCGTTATTGCTGATCGATGCCGCGCAGGGTATCCAGGCACAGACTGTAGCCAACGCAATGCTGGCCATGGAACAGGACATGGAGGTCGTTCCTGTCTTTAACAAAATGGACCTCCCCCATGCGCGACCTGAAGAGATCAAGGACGAGCTCGAAAATACGCTTCTACTCGAACGCGACTCGGCGCTCGCATGTTCAGCTAAAACCGGTGAAGGTATCGATGGCATTCTCGAAGCTGTCGTTGATCGCATGCCTGCTCCGGAAGGAAGCCCTGACAAGCCGCTGCGCGCACTAATATTCGATGCCAAGTACGATGAATACCGAGGGATCATCGTTTACCTACGCATGATCGATGGCACGCTCAAGAAAGGCGATTGGGTGCACATGGTCGGCGCGGACACCGACTACGAGGCCATTGAGATTGGAAAATTCATGCCGAAGCCAGTGCCGCACGAAGAACTTTCGGTTGGCGAGGCAGGCTATCTGATTTCGAATATCAAACAGCTCGAAGACGTGCGCGTGGGCGACACAATCACGATCATGCGCGGTGAGCGGGCTGCAGCCCTAGAAGGCTACCGCGAGGCGCAGCCAATGGTCTGGTGTGGTATTTACCCGACCAACTCAGGTGACTTTGAAAATCTTCGCTCGGCCCTAAAAGCTCTCAAACTAAACGACAGCGCGATTGTCTTCGACCCGGAAAGCTCGGATGCCCTCGGCTTCGGCTTCCGCTGCGGATTTCTAGGCCTACTGCACATGGAAATCGTGCAAGAGCGCCTCGAACGCGAAAGCGGGCTGGATATCGTTCAGACAGCACCGACCGTGCCCTACGAAGTCCAGATGAATGACGGAAGCACTTTAGTAATCCACTCACCGGGCGAGCTTCCGGATCCGACACAGTGGTCAGAGATCCGCGAACCTATCGTCACTGTACATATCATCGTGCCGACTGATTCGATTGGGGTCATTATGAAACTGTGCACCGACCGCCGCGGAATATTCCTGCGCCAAGAACATCTATCAGCAACCCGTGTCATGCTGACCTGGGACATGCCACTATCCGAAATCATCTACGATTTCTACGACAAGCTAAAATCTGGCACCAAGGGATACGGCACGATGAACTTCGAAGAGCCGCGCTTTGATGCCGCCAATCTCGTCAAGCTCCGCATCCTAGTTAATAGCAAGGAAGCCGATGAACTGTCGGTCATATGCCATAATGACTCGTGCCAACGTCGCGGTCGGGCAGTGCTGCAGAAGCTACAGAAAGAGATCCCCCGCCACCAATTCCAAATCCCATTGCAAGCGGCGGTTGGCGGAAAGATTGTCGCGCGCGAGAATATTCGCGCTCTATCCAAGAACGTCACAGCAAAGTGCTATGGCGGCGACATCACACGCAAGCGCAAGCTTCTCGAGAAACAGAAAGAGGGGAAAAAGCGCATGAAGTCAATTGGAAATGTCGAAGTGCCACAAAAAGCATTCTTAGCGGTTCTTTCTACCGATGAATAGAACTCGCCTTCAATAAGAAAAACAGCGCGCCCTCCTCCGAAGGCGCGCTGTTTTTTGCTTGCGGAAGTCTTACCTGCTGTCCCTCGACTTACCATCACGCCTCTTTGCTTCAGCCCTCCCGGATCTTGACTTGCCATCACGCTTCTTTGCTTCAGCCCTCCCGGATCTTGACTTGCTATCACGCTTCTTTGCTTCAACCTGGGAGCCTTTGCGGTCGCGCGCCTTCGCCTCAGCTGCTTCAGCCTGGCGGTATCGACCCCACATTGCTTTCTCGGCGGCCTCGTACTTAGCCTTGGCATCCTCTGCGTCGAGCTCTCCTGCACCTACCTGCTGTCGGAGGTCGCTTTCCAGCTCCTCTAAACGACGCTCAATCCCGATCCGAAGTTGATCAAGCTGCCCGTCACTGTGGTCATCAGATCTTTCATGATCTGCCTCAGCTTTGCGAGCACGGCCGGGCTGCTCCTCAGACTTACGTAAGCGAGCCTGCATATTCTCTTCGGCAGCTCGGTACTTCTGTCGCGCCTCTTCTCCGGTGAGCTCGCCAGACTCAATCTGTGCACGGAGATCTCTACCGTACTTCGCCAGGCGCTCTTCAATCTGCACCTTGGGATCCTTTTGAGCCTTGCCAGCAACACCCTTTTCTCCATGCCCAGAGTGCCTGGATGGTAAGGGGCGATTCAAAGCATTCATCATCGCCTCCGCTTGCGCGAGTGTGATTTCTCCATTAGCGACCGCTTCACCCAGCCTACGCTCAATAGCCCCATAGTCTTGGCCATACGCAAACCCAACCGGGACCACCGCCAGAGCTATGGACAAAGCGCCAATGCTTAGCATCCGCAATACTCTTTCACTTGAAACTGTCATCTCTAAGATCTCTTCTAATTTCCACTACGATTAATTGCGCATCCCCCATCTTATTAGGTGAGGAACCAGCGAGGATCGCTGTAAGGAGGCAATATCCAAGAGAATACCTGCATACCGCTTCACCCGCGGGCTTATTGACCGCGACATCATCGAATCACAACCTCTTCGCCTAATCGTCGAAACTGAAACCCTTTTAGTTTCCCGCCTTAGCTTGATACCCCTGATACCTCCTGACCTGCATCGGATCAAGAAAGTTTGCTATTTCGGCCAGATGATCTTGACGGTACTGGTCACGAAACTGACTCAACTGATCTTGATCCTCGCCTGCATCCAAGCGGCGTAAGTACTCTGCATCTCGCGCGTAGAGGCTCGTCAAAGAAGATCGCATTAGACCCGATTGACTCGGCGTCAAGTTATTCCACGATTCCATTTTCCCTATCAGCGCGTCGAGCTGCTCCGGTCGGGTCTCCAATCTTGAGCGCTGCTTCTGCATCTGTTCATCCTGACGGACGTCCTTAAGAACATCGGCGACAGCAACTTTGAATTCCTCCTCTGAGCCTTTGCCACGCGACCCCTGAGGGCGGCGATCTGCAACAACCTTGAGCAATTCAGAGCGAAGTGCGTCAAAGTCTTCTTGCTTAGCAAACTGATCGAAGTCGGGAAGCCGCAACTCCTCGACCTCTGGGCGCAGGTCGAGCATCGCGAACTGGTCGCGCAATCGCCTATTCTCTTCAGCGAGCTCGGACACGCGATCCTCCAGTTCAACCAATGACTGCATCGCCACATCGTCGATAAATCCCTTCCCTTCAGAGGGCTCTGCGTCCATCAATGCGACAAGTAAAGCGATTCCCCCGAAGACGAGGGCGAGATACGAAATGAGTGTAGAAGAATTCATGTAGGGCTCCGATGTGCCAATGTACGACACCGGTCTCTGATCAGGGAAAAACTTACTAAGATCTCGCGGTGAACCGCCAGCACATCCTCGCCTTACTCGCCGCATGCGCTACCCTTGTAGCTCTCGCGTGGGTACTCGCCGGGAGCGCCGACCTTGGGGCCAACCGACCCGATCCTGCGACAGAAACTCTTGCTCCATCGAAAGCCGAAGAAATAGGGGCAGACCAAAGACCCACCCCTGACGAGGGAATAGCGGCTGACCGGACAGAAGCTCCCCTGAAAAGCAACGAGCCCCTCGCGCCTTCCGGATATCAAGAAATAGGATTCTTGCGCGGGCGCGTCATTAGTGAGGCCCTAAATGAGCCACTAGAAGGCGCCCTCATCAACATCTCACGGCGTCAGCACTTTGAGTTTAGGCTGCCCGATCCTCGCGAGAGAAACTCGAGCCGACCCGTGGCTCAGGCGATAACTGACGAGCTTGGCTATTTCGAAGCAGTCGTCCCTATCGCTATTCCTTTTGATATTGAGGCGATCGCTGACCACCACGCAACAGCCAGGCGTGACTTCATCTTTGCAGGCGAAGAGGTCCTCCTGAAGCTCCCCGCCGCAGCCCTACTAGAAGGAGTAATCCAACGAGCACTCGATGACTCTCCGGTCGTCCACGCCCTAGTCATCGGAATGAATCACAAACGGATGGAAATTTTCCGCTCGCACACCAATCTGGATGGACAGTTTATTTCTGAAAACCTTGAGCCAGGCCTAGTAACTGTCGAAGTCACACCTCAAGACGCGATTGCCCCCCCTTCTCAGAAAGTAGATTTACAAGCAGGATTACGAACCCATCTTGAATTCACAGTTGAGAATGGCTTTCGCATTCATGGCATGGTGATAGACCAACAGGGGTTGCCAATTGCAGGCGCCGAGGTAGGCCTTGGCGCATCACTCGAACGCTCTACATTGACCGATATCAATGGTTGGTACGAGATGATAGGCGTTGGCGATGCCAAGCGACGAGGCCTGGAGCACCTTGTCGCTCGAGCCGAGGGTTATGGAAAAGAACGAAGAGTAATCGCTAAGATCAAATTTGAGAAAGATATGCGATTGGATTTTGCGCTAACACTAGCACGG
>JAKVCF010000025.1 GCA_022447335.1 Planctomycetota bacterium
GGATGGCTGGGGGTGGCGTCAAAGGTGGCGTTGTAGTCGGGGCGACCGATGAATACGGATATTACGCAGTAGAGGATCCATATGAGATACATGACTTACACGCTACCATGCTTTATCTCATGGGTATCGATCATCGCAGAATGACCTATCGCTTCGATAGTCGGGATATGCGTCTGACGGATGTGCATGGCAAGATTATTAAGGGCATTCTTGCCTAAGCCCAAAACAAACACACCCTGGCCGAAGCCAGGGTGTGGAAGGAAGTTTGAAGGGGGTTCGCTGCGCTTAGCGCTTGCGGTTCTTACGGGTCTGATTCGGCCCCTTATTTTTCTTTACTCGCTTCTGCTGGGTGGCAGTCTGCTTAATCTTTTTAGTCGTGTTCTTGGTGACTTGACCTAGACGATTTAGGCTAGGTGTGGAGTCGTGCTGACCCCAAGTGATTACCTTTTCTTTGGTGGCGTTAGCGAGGCCTGAGATCGACGAGTCGTCATCGTGATGGCCCCAGACAGCGCGTGATCCGGTGTTGCGACCGAGGCGACCTAGTCCGGCAATTGACGAATCATCTTCATGGACACCCCAAGTGATAACCTGATTTGGGTTCACGGGCTTGATCTTGGCAAGCTTCCAGACACCGCGGTTGCTGCCGCCACGAGCGTATGTTTGTAGGGTTTTACGCATGGCACGCTGAGCTTTGACCTTGTTGGAATTTCCCGGGTTGTCCGAGACTTTCTTGGCAGCTTTGCCTTGCACCTGCTGAGTGACCTTGCTGCGGTTCACGTTGACCTTGGTGGAGGCGGCCTTCTTGCCTATCTTGTTTTGCGCGACAGATTCTTGCTTAGTGCAGCTTTTCTGGTCTGGCTCTTGGGCAGGGAGAGCAGGGTTAAGAAGCGGTAGAGCGCTCAAGATGGTGCTGAGGAACATGATCGTATGAGGACGAGAGGAACCCTGCGATGCAGGGGGATGGCTCGCTCCAATCCGAGCGAGAGGTTCCCTCTTCGTTCGGCCATCTTTCCTGGATCCTTGAGAGAAAATCTTTCGTTGGCGCCTACTAGTCCAGAATCAGGGTTAAAAGCGCTGGGAGGGACTAACCCTGGGTTCGAGGTTGGATTTATTTTTGGCTCAACAGCTCCTTCTATACAGGTAAGAAGCTTGAGTCGGAAAAAACGAGCAGGCTGAGGAAAGTAGTCCCCTCAGCCTGCAGCACGTTTGGCGCGGATCTATCTAGTTGCCCTACATCGCTGCTTCGATGCCTAGCTTTCCGAAGCCTTTGTCTTCAAAGTTGTCGTGGAACATGGCACGCAGTTTCTCGGCAGCGGCGTCATAGGCTTCCTTGTCTTCCCAGGTGTTGCGCGGGTTGAGAATCTCAGCCGGCACGCCGGGGCAGGAGGTTGGCATCTTCAAACCAAAGATCGGATGAGTTTCGTATTCGACTTTGTCGGAGTCGAGGTCACCGCGTAGCGCAGCGTCAAGTAGCGCGCGTGTGTGGCCGATCGAAATTCGCTTGCCGACGCCGTAGGGTCCGCCGCCCCATCCGGTATTGAGAAGGATGCAGCGTGCTTCATTGGCTTCCATCTTCTCGGCGAGGCGCTCAGCGTAGACGCTTGGCATTTGAGCCATGAAGGGGGCGCCAAAGCAGGCTGAAAAGGCTGCCTTGGGTTCGGTGACACCGACTTCAGTTCCAGCGAGTTTGGCGGTGAATCCACTCACGAAGTGGTACATGACCTCCTTCTTATCCAGTACAGATACCGGTGGTAGTACGCCGAAGGCATCAGCCGTGAGAAGCACGATGGTTTGTGGGTGTGGCCCTTTAGCTCCCGGCATCACGTCCGGGTTTGCGGTCAGTGGGTAACTGAAGCGAGTGTTCTCGGTAATCGAGCCATCGCTCAGGTTAAATTCTTGCGGATCGGTCTCTTCGAGCGACTTACCCGGTAGGGTCGGTACATTCTCGATGATGGTGCCCGGCATCGACATGGCTGCGGCGATGACAGGCTCATCTTCTTTGTTCAGGTCGATTAGCTTGGCGTAGCACCCATCCTCCAGATTTGAGATTCCGGAAGCTGTCCATGCATGCTCGTCATCGCCAATCAGCTTGCGGTGCGGGTCGGCGGAGAGCGTAGTTTTCCCGGTGCCTGACAGGCCGAACAGGATTGCACCGTCACCTTCTTGACCGACGTTGGCGGAGCAGTGCATGCTCATCTCGCTCATCTCCGGGAGTATGAAGTTCATAACGGTAAACATCGACTTCTTTACGATGCCGCAGTAGTCTGCGCGACCAAGAACTAACACGATTTGGCGTTCGAAGTCGAGGCAGACAAGGCGCTTGCTGGCGGTGCCATCACGCTTTTCATCGCAGTGGAAGGACGGCACGTTGAGCATGGTCCAGCGCTTGGCATCTTCGTCCGCTACGCCTTCGATTCCCTTTGGGAACATGTTATGGCAGAAAAATTGGTGCGTTGCGTACTCGCTAACTAAGCGGTAGGGTCGCGCATACGACGGGTCGCTGCCGGCGTAGACGTCCTTGACGTAGAGGTGATGGCCGCTCTCGTTCAGGTGAGTAACGACGCGCTCGAGTAGAGCATCGAACTTGGTCGGATCAAACTGCTGGAAATCTGGCTTCCACCAGACCTTGTTAATGATTGAAGGACGCGCTACGCCGAAGGTATCGGTGACCGGGCGGCCGGTACAGGTTGGATCCGTGTAGTAGATCAGAGGGCCCTCGACGCCCAGCTGAGTTGAGAATGCCTTCTGCTCATTGTCGGGGCCGCCCTCTCGGACACGCCCGCGATCGTTTGCGATGGCCTCATGGAAGAGCTCTTCCTTGGTGAGATTGACCCGCAGTTCTAGGTCTTTCAGTCCGAACAGGGCCTCAAGAGCGGCGGCATGTTCGGTGGTCGGGAGGGACTCAGGCATAGCTTTCTTCGCTTTCTTATTGTGGGTCGCGCGAAAAAGATCCCTTAGTTTAGCCGCGTAGGCATCCATTCGTTAGTGGAATCCAGCGCTTCCGGCGAACCTTTGATAGCCTTTTGGCAGATTTTGATCAATGCTTGCGGCCTCCTTCCTTCTCGCGCTGGCTTCTCCTGCTGCTCAGCTCCCATTTACGAAATACACCGACCCAGATTGGCCTCAAGGGGTCGACTTAGGCCACGCAGTGGGGGTGAGTTTCGGCGACTACGACGGCGACGGTTGGGCCGATCTCTTCGTATGCAATGACGGGCGCTTGTGGCGCAATCTTTCTGGTCAGGGCTGGGTCGAGGCCTTTGACCTGGGCGCGATGCTGCCGGCCTCGGCGCAGCGCTACGGAGCTGCTTTTGGCGACTACGACCGGGATGGTTTCCCCGATATCGCTACGGAGCCGCGCAAGTACGGCTTGGATGACTGTTTGCACATCTTTCACAACCTGGGCGGCGTCGCCTGGGTGGACATTGCTGCCGATGCTAACCTTCTCGACGCGCAGCCTTGCAGCGCGCTTGCCGAGACGGCTGGCTGGGCGGACTTTGATGGGGATGGCGATCTGGATCTCTTTCTGCCGACTTATGGGGCGGTAGACGGCAGCGTTGACAACCAGTACCTACACAACCTAGGTCCAACCGGGCCGGCTGGGGCGTTTCGCTTTAGCGAGAAGGCTGCTTCAGTGGGAGTTAAGATTCCGCCCGGAGCTGCGCGCCCCGAAGGTGTCGTGACAATGGACATTGACGGTGATGGCGCCCTCGATCTTTATTCCAACGGTCACTGGTATCGCAACCTGTCTACTTTCGATTTCCCGTTATTTGAAAACCTCGCGTCGAAGTCATCCGGGGTTAAGAAGCGCACTATCGTGGATGAGGGTACGGTTGCGATCGATTACGACTTGGATGGTGATTTGGATTTACTGATTAGTTACACCTTTAATCGCGGGAATCGCTTGTGGATCAACCGAGGCGATGGCACGTACAGCGAAGCTCCTGAGAGCGTGGTTGAGGATTACGTGAGTGGCTCTGCATATGGCATAAGTGCAGCCGATTGGGATAATGATGGTGATATTGATATCACGACCAATGATGTTTTCCGCACCAATCGCATGATGGAAAGCGATACAGCAGAATGGCACATCGTTGCTTCGTCCCATGTTCCCGAAGTGGGGGCGCCCGCTTGGGCCGATTGGGATCTAGATGGTGACCTGGACTTAGCAGTGGGCGACGGTCCCGGCGTGAGTTTCCTGTACCGCAACGATCTATATGGCCCGCAGACCCCACTTGCAGATAAGCGCTACGTGCGCGTGCGCGTGGTAGATGATGCTCCGGGTTTGCTGCGCGGAGTCGAGACGGAGTACGGCGCCATCGTCGAGCTGAAGATGCACAATGCAGCTCTGGGGAAGCGTTTCGTACAGCTGGTCTCAAGCTCGGCTGGCTATATCAACCAGAACGAGTACAGCTTGCACTTTGGATTGCCCGCTGATCCCGTGCCGGGCGACCCCAGCCGCGATCTGCGTTTTGACGTGGTTGTCGATTTACCCTCACTGCCCGAGCTGGGCTATCGCCGCATCGACAAGCGTGTCAACCCGGCTTTGGCTAATCTTGATCTGGCTTTGCTGGACCAGCGCGAGATCACGATTTTCCGTTCCGGAAAAGTATTGCTGGGCGATCGCGAGTATGTGCCAGTCGACCCAGGTGAAACGGCACTTCAAACAACGACGGGTGGTCTATTGCAGCAGCTGCGCAACGAAGCGCTGGTCGATCTGACTCCGGCGACCGGTAGTGACGAGTATGTCGGTATCGAGCTAGATACGATTGGTGCGCCTGGACCCCAGCGGGTCGTAGAAGTTTTGCTCGACGGCCAGCCCGGTGCGGTAGTCGATTGCGGATTTCAGAATCAGGAAGGCAATGTGGCTGTCTGGGATGTGACGTTGCCGGGTTCTCCGCGCTTTGTGGGCGCAGTCACGGCAATACTTCCGGCGGGTAATCGTCGCGCGGCGACGCCGACCGAAATCGTGCTGGAGCCTGGCCGCATATTTCGCATGGTGGCGCGCGTCGACAGTTATCGTGTAACGTCGGTCTCCACGCCGTGGATTGGTGATGGCGTTTCAGTAAATGGGGGGTTGCATTTCATCGACACCAGCCCATGCTCAGGCTCGGCAGTAGAACAGGCGTCGTTGGAGAATGGGCAGGTGTATTTGGCCGTGCGCTTGCGTGCCAACGATGGGCCGCGCTGGTTTGATTTGGGCCAATCGCAGGGTGGGGGCGGCAGGACTCCCTTCCTCAAAGCGAACGGAATCGCACGCGTCGGCGAGGACGTCGAGCTGCGCGTGACTGGGCTGGTGCCGGGTGAGCGCGTGCGCTTGATTTCTGGCGCTCGTCTCTCAGCTTTTCATGCTCAAGGTCTAGTGGTATCGCCCGATGGCACTGAGCGCGTGCAAGGTCAGGCCGACGCGCAGGGCGAGTTCGTTTACAACGTAATCTGGCCCTCTACGCATGTCCCCGGTCGTCCGGTTTATGTGCAAGCTGTGGTGGGTGAGGCGTCCAGTACGCTTCGTGCTTCGAACTTGATCGGCACGATCGGTGAAGCCCGCTAGCCCGGCTGGCTTTGGGTGAGAGTTTCGAAAGCGGGGGGGCCCAGATAGACCACCCCGCGAGGGTGTGTGACCGACGCTTCTCTACTGAACCATTACAGTCAGCGGATTTGAGTCAGTCAAAAAGCCCTCAGTGTCGAATCCAGCGATTTCGAGGTTGACTGAAACGCCTGATGCACCCGGAGGAACTGGAATGTCTAATGCACCACGTCCCTCGGCATCAAAGGTGCCGTTCGCGGCGACTGTAAACGGAGCGCCGATATCGAATCGGTGACCTTGGTAGATCCCGCCGTTCAGGTTTGTGCTATAGGCCGCGACCCAGGTGCCATTCGAGGGCCCGTTGGTGAAGATGTAGCTGGCAGTGCTGCCTGCGAGTGGCATGTCATCGCCGCGGAGTTGAATCGTGTCAGTCGATCCAGAAGCCGCAAGGCGATAAAGCATCACATCATCCACATTCCAACCACCAAACTCAGTGCCTCCATCAGTGCGCAGTTCCCATCGCATGAGTACTGAAGGGTTACCGTCAGCGAAATCCGACACGTCGTAGTCGACTATCTGCCAGCTGGTATCAATGTTGTCGATATTGTTGTCATTGGCCCAGACAATGTTGCCAGCTACACGCACCCGTGCATCGTCATACTGCCCACTTTCAACTGTTAGCCAGCGCGCGAAGCGCAGGCGCAGATCACTGTAGTTGGTGCAGTCGATTTCGGGAGAGATCAGGCGGATATTGACGTTTGATTGGTACAAGCCGTTCCAGCCTGAGTTTCCGACATCGTTAGCCCAGATTAGGTTGCCGCTGTACGCGCTGGATGGGTCACCACCTTGCCCCTTCGGCGAGTCATGCTGCCAATCGTTGTGGTCATTTGACGTGCCACCGCCGTATTCGTTGGTCCAGCCGTCATTGCCAGCAGCCTCAAAGTCGGTGAAGTAGGCAATGCGACGCAGGCCAACCAGGAATCCAGCATCTGACTTCTTCGGATAGCGATCGGCGTTCCCGAGCTCGTCTTCGGCTTCAATCCAGTATTCAATCTGTGTCGGCGAGATCTGGCCTGGAATAGGCGCACTCCAGTTGCCGCTACCTAGATCGCTCATGGTGATGGTCTGCTCAGCTCCTCCATCGATGGTGTACTTAACCTCTGCTGAAGCTACCACGCTGCCGAACTGCGGCTGCATATTGGCATTTACTACATATGGCCCCACTTCGTTCTGAGTGTCACCCAACACATTATGGCTAATCAGGATGAAGTCTAAGTCAACGCCTGGGAATCCCTGCGCACGAAATCCATCATCGATCTCGGTGAAATTCGGTGTGCCGTTTCCGATATTGCCGTCGTCATCGTCAAGTGCAAGCAGGTGATCTTCGATCACCGGAAGGATCTGGCCATCGTTGAATCCATTGAACCAACCGATCATGAGGGTGTCGGCTACCAAATCGCCAGCAGTATTACCAAGGCTAGTGTTTAGGTTATCGCGCCACTTCCAGAAAGCGCCCATTAGCACTTCACCGTCAGTGTGTACTTGCCCATAGCACCCGCTTCCGCAGTATTGGCGAGTATTGGTTCCGGTGCGGATGTGACAATTAGTTCCACAGAAGTCTTCGCCGACAATCGGAGTGTCGTAGAGGAACATTGCCCAAATGTCTGCAGCGCCCTCACCAAAGCCATCGCCGCCGTTTCCGCTCGAATAAAGATCATTCATCCAATGACCCTCTTCGTGCGCAGAGACTGTTGAGTAAGCGGTGTTTACGCACCCGCTTCCAGCGAGATAGAAATTTATCGAACTCCCGTTGTAGTAGGCGTTGCAGGTCGATCCGATATTGACGTTCGCTGCGATCTGGAAGTCGAGAGAATCATCAGTTGGATCGATTGATATTAGCCATTCGCGCATATCGATTACGCAGCGATAGATGTTCGCCTGTGCAGTTGACTGCTGGCTACGAATATCGTTCATGACAGCTGTATCAAAGACACCTGGTGTGAAGGACTGCGTATAGCTGTACTCTGTACCCGAACTGTTGTAGATGCGGGCATATGGGCCGCGGTACTCGAAGGTCAGGTCGAGAGCATTGGTTCCCGAGTAGGGAAGTACGAAGTCTCCATTGACGTCAGTTTGAGTGTTTCCAGAAGAGCTGCTGACGCGCATGTATTTCATCGGCATGAGCACTTCCGGGTTCGAGCCGACGTCAGGCTTTACGCCTGGGGTTGCCCAAGAGTCCACGTGGCCAGTGAAGTCGACTGGTTGTGGTCCGAATTCACTTACGCTTTCGATCAGCGGCAACTCATGTGCATGGTTGTGATCGTTGTGGTCATGGTCGTGCGTAAAGCCGCACTCATGCACCAACTGATCTTCACCTAGTACGATCGGATCGCCGTCATCTGCGGACACGTAGATGCGGCGGCCTGACGGCAATTGCGCATCTTCATTCCAAATTTCTGTGGCCCAGGATAGGCGCGGATTGGCGAGCTTTCCCGAGAGGTCCGCGTAGATCACCAGCTCCGGTGGAGTAATCCGTCGCAGAGGAAGCCCCGTTATTTCATTGAAGTAGCGGCCAGCTTCTCGGGCAGCGCGCTCTGGGCCTACCGCCGGGTTGGTGCTCATGTCCTCGACGCCGGGATAGGCCTGACTGTCAATGGCGACAAGTTCGCCGTTGGTGTGGAACAGTAGGTCAAAGGAACCGCCGACTACTGGCACACCGTTCTGAATCTGGCGTAGGTTGACGGCGACCTTATCGCGGATCCCGCCACGCGATAGTGGCAGTAGCTTCACATCGATGATCTCGAGGGTCTGCGGGGCGATCCGGAACAGAGAGTTAGTGCGATCGATGCCGTCAAAAGCTAGGTCGACGAAATCTCGTTCTGAGCTCGGCTTTGTTGCTGGGGCGAGGATCCCGCCGTAAAGAAATCGACCTGCGCGGGTTTCGAGACGCTCGCGCAGAATCCAATTGCCGTCGTTCTCTTGTTTCCAGTCTTCGAAGTCGAAAACAGTGCTCGGGAAACGTGGCTCACTTTCCGGTGTGAATTGTGCAGTGGCAAATGAGGCGAGGCTAAATGCCATGCCGATGGAGAGGAGGAAGAGTTGCATTAGTTAGCTCTGGTTGGGCAGGGCTTTCGAGGAGGGGAGGCTGTCACCGGTGCCTTTTCACGAAAATGACATAATTACAGGTGGAAAAAGCATAAATCGGGACCGATGACGCCATTTGAAGCCGTTGGAAAGGCCCCGCTTTTCCGAGCATGTTCCTGTTTCGGACGAAAGATGACGAAGTGCCGCGCAGCTATGCTGTGCGGCCTCGACCATTCTGGTGAGAATAATGAGTCAGCCCCTCAAACTTGTTTCCATCGCCGCTGCGGTGATCTTGGGCCTCACAGCTTGTTCCGACAAGCCGAAGCCCGGTTCTGGTGCAGATCCGGCCGTCACTTCGAGTTCAAAAGGCAATGGAGCGCCAAATGACAGCGGCCTCCCCGGTCTGATCTTGGCCAAATCGGTTTTCGACGATGGTCCGACGCCTTCCTCAATGGCATTGCTTCGCCCGCTGAGCCTTGATGATAAGGATTGGACCGAAGAGAACATCGTGGCGCCGGCGGCGGCCCGTGAGTTTGGTCTCGGCACACTGGCCGATGGCTCCCCGGTGGTTTGCGAACTAGGTTCGGATGGCGAGCCAGCAAGTGGTGCGATGAAGTTTGTGCCAGGAGCGGATGGCTGGACGCTTACCGCCGCGGAAGGTGAGGTGACTTGGTCGCGGAACAGTCAGGACAAGCTCTCAACCAAGACCTACGAGATGGAAGGTGGCAATGTCTTCCATAAGGCGATGTGGTGGGATCCAGCCTTTGGTGATCCGGGCATTCTGACGATCAGTGCAAACATGCCTTACCTGCAAGTCTGGCGTCGTGGCGCGGATGAATGGTCGGTTGAAACTCTCTGGACGCAGATCGTTGGTGGCAAAGAGCAGCGCTTTCGTGATGTCGAAGTTGGTGATGTCGACGGCGACGGGCAGGATGAGTTAGTGGTCGTGACCCATGACCTCGGTGCCATTTTTGTCGTGGAGCAGACTGAAGGAGGTCTTGTCCCAACTGAAGTACACCGCTGGGATGAGCGCATCTTTGCACACGAATGCGAAATCGGCGATGTCGATGGCGACGGCAAGCCAGAGTTCTTCACCACGCCTTCCGAGCCAAACCGTCTCAATGGCGAGCACCAAGCGGGTTGGATTGATATGTATCGCCACAACGCTGAGACCGGTGAGTATGATCGCATCAATGTGGCCGAGCTGAATGATCGCCACGCTAAGGAAGTGATGGCGGCCGATTACGACGGCGACGGCAAGGTTGAGCTCTACGCTGCACTCGAGGCTGAGGGAACTGAAGACAAGATCAATGCAGTGCGCCGTTGGGTTTGGGACGGCAGCGCCATGGTTGAAGATGCGACAATTGAGATCGACGGAAAGATGTTTCGATTCCTGGTGCTGTGTGACACTACCGGTGATGGCGTGAACGAGATTGTCGCGGCGACCCGCAAGGCCGGAATATTTCGCTTGCACATGGAAGATGGCGCATGGGTCAAGAAGAAAATCGTCATGAGCTACATGTCAGGAGGTTTCGAGCATGCTACTTATGCCTTTGATTGGGATGGTGACGGCAAGGACGAGCTCTTCGTAGCTTCCGATGAGCAGAAGAAGATGAATATGTTCCGCCATAATGCGACCACGGATACCTACAAGCCGACTGGAATCGCATCATGGAAGGGCAGCGAATATTTCGTCTGGAATATCATGCCGCTTCCAGCGGGCAAATAGAGCCGCTACATCATCGATGTGATTCATGCCAAAGGTGCGGAGAGCTCTAGAATCATTCAGGGCTCATCATCATGTCCACTATGGTTGATCGCTGGGAGAAGAAAGAATCGCAGCCCTTGCACGACTACGGTTTTTTCCGTTTACGCAAGGATCGCTACCTGCATCCCGACCTTGAGGGAGAGAGAGATTTTCTTGTAATCGAGGCGCGTGATTGGGTCAATGTGGTGGCCGTCACTCCTGACAATCAGATCGTGCTAATTCGCCAGTTTCGGTACGGCGTGGGCGGTGCGCGCTGGGAAGTTCCGGCGGGAGTGATCGAGCCAGGCGAATCGCCCATCGATGCGGCGGTACGTGAACTGCGCGAAGAAACGGGATATGCAGGTGATCCACCCGAGCTGATCTGTGAGGTTGAGCCGAATCCTGCGATTCAATCGAATCTTTGCACTAGTTATCTAATTCGCAATGCCACGTTGCAGCACGACACCGAATGGGACGATAACGAAGTCATCGAAGTGATTTTGCGATCTAAGGCCGACGTAGCGCGCATGATTGCTGCCGGTGAGTTTTTGCATGCTCTGCTGCAACTCCCATTGCTGCACTATTTGACCAACTTCCGATCCCGGTCGGCTTCGGCGGGCAGTGACTAGGGCTGCAGCATGCGTGCGGCCTCGGCTGCTGGGAGGCGAGTTGCGTTCCCTTCTAGTAAACAAGTCCAGGCCAGTGATCGGTTCAGTTGGTGCATGCCCCTTTTAGTGCATAACTCATTGCCACTCGCTATTCTGCGAGGCCATTTGATTGATGAAGGCCTCTATCCTGAACCGAAAGCTCCACCGTTGGGGCTCGATCTTGACCGCTCTGCCGTTGCTGGTTGTGATAGTTACTGGGATTATCTTGCAGCTCAAGAAAGACTGGTCCTGGGTCCAGCCCCCAACCGCAAGATCGGCTGATCCCGCCCTTGAGCTGAATTTCGATGAGATTCTCTTAGTGGCTTCTGGGGTGCCAGAGACTGAGATTAAGACTTGGGACGATATTGATCGACTCGACGTGCGCCCTGGCAAGGGCGTCGTCAAGGTCCGCGCAAATAACCGTTGGGAGGTGCAGATCGATACGAAATCGGGCGAGGTCCTGCATTTGGCTTATCGCCGCAGCGATCTGATCGAATCACTGCACGACGGCAGTTGGTTTTCGGATGGGGCCAAGCTTTGGATTTTTCTTCCGACCGCGGTCATTCTGCTCGGCCTCTGGATAACTGGAATCTACCTCTGGTTACTACCTCACCTGGTCAGGCGGGGGAGGAAAAAGGCGACGACCGGTTAGAAATCAATTTCCCAAGTGGGTTAGTCTAGAAGGACTGATTGTCTCGACCAAGAACTGTGATGTCTTCCCGCTTCTTATTACCCCTCATAGCTGCCACGGCTGCAGTTTTTTCGCCGAGGTCATCCTCGGCACAACAGGTTATGACTACCGAGCTGGTGGACAATTTCGATTCGCCGCTTCAAGTTGTTTCGCCTACAGGAGATTTCGATCGCATCTTCGTCGTCGAGCAAGATGGCATCGTGCGTGTGGTTAAGAATGGAACTACACTGACGACGCCTTTCCTAGATATAACCTCACGCACCAATGAATTTCGAGAGCAGGGCTTGCTTGGTGTGGCGTTTCACCCGAGCTACGCGGAAAACGGGTGGATATTTGTTCACTACACGAACCTGAGCGGGAATACTCGCCTCGATCGCTTTACCGTTGATGCGAGCGACCCGGATGTCATAGACATCAACTCACGTGTGAATCTCCTTAAGGTCAATCAGCCTTACGTTAATCACAACGGAGGCATGTTGGCCTTTGGAGAAGATGGTTATCTATATTTAGCACTTGGAGATGGTGGATCGTCTGGTGACCCGGGAAATCGGTCGCAGGATGGCCAGACTTTGCTTGGCAAGATGTTACGTCTGGATGTTTCAGTAGCTCCGTACCTAATCCCGGTAGATAATCCCTTTGTTGGTGACCCCAACGTGCGCGATGAAATTTGGTCGATCGGGCTCCGCAATCCTTGGCGCTTCAGTTTCGATCGTGTTACCGGTGACATGTGGATCGGGGATGTCGGGCAGAACGATTACGAAGAGATCAATTTCGAGTTTGCCGGGGATGGGGGATTGAACTATGGATGGCGCATCATGGAGGGAGGGCATTGTTTTAATCCTTCTTCTGGATGCAATCAGGCGGGCCTAGTATTTCCCATTCAGGAGTATGCTCAGCGTGGTAATCCGCGTCCATGCTCGGTCACCGGTGGATACGTTTATCGTGGCGAATCAATGGCTACGATGCATGGCCGTTACTTCTACGCCGACTATTGTTCGGGGCAGACATGGAGTTTCCGACGCGATGCTCAGCGGATGGTGACCGACTTTGTTGAGCACACAAGTGAGCTCAAGTCGGGTTCGATTGCTAGTTTTGGCGAAGACGCTAACGGCGAGTTATATCTGTGCATGCTAGAAGGTCCGGTTTATCGGATCGTGCCCGATGGCATGCGCTTGCAGTCCGAGCGCCTGATCGCTGGCAATAGTTCGCAGATTGAGTTATCGGGAGCGGCGCCTAGCGGGACGGCCTATCTGACATACTCTGTCGTCGGCCTAGGTAGCACTTCCGTTCCGCAACTGGGTGTGACTTCTAATCTTAAGGCGCCACGGCTTTTGACTCCTATCGCGGTGGATAGCAGTGGTTCGGGATCGGTGACAGGCTTTGTGCCGGGCCGCGCTGCAGGTGTGACGATTTGGGCGCAGGCCCTTGCGCCGGGTGTCGTCAGTAATGTGCTAACTCAGCTCATAGACTAAGTGGGAGTTGCCGCTCCGCGCGGGGTGGGGCCTGCCGGATCCGATCCGGTGCGATGGTCTGCGCTCGTCCTGAGCTGTGAGCATGCCAGCGAGCGAGTGCCCAGTGACTGCCGCGCGATGCTGGGCTCTGAATTGCGCTGGGCGGGTACGCACCGCGCGTACGATCCTGGAGCGGCAGAACTCGCGCGTGTGCTTGCTCGCCGGCTGAAGGCTCCAGTGCATCTTGCTCCAGTCAGCCGCATGCTAGTCGACCCTAATCGGGATGAGGGCCACCCAGCTGTCTTTGGTCCTTCGGTTCGGCGAACGCCTGCGGAGCAGCGTGAAGATCTGCTCGCACGTTATCACCGTCCCTACCGTGACGGTGTAAGGGAGCGCCTTCGCGATGGGTTAGCTCGCTTAGGGCCCAATGGTCGTTTGTTGCACCTTTCGGTGCATAGCTTCACGCCACGGTTACGTGGAATCACGCGCTCCTGCGAGCTGGGCATCATGTATGACCCTGGGCGCAGTGAGGAGTCGCGTCTTGCTGAGCAATGGCTTCGCCATTTTGCAGAGCGTGATCCGCGACTGCGTGTGCGACGCAACTATCCCTACGTTGGCAAGTCGATTTATTTTCAGCCTCATCTGCGTTCGCGGTTGCGCGATCGCCGTTACCTAGCTCTACAGATCGAATTCAGTCAGAAACTGCCGCGCCGTCAACCCGATCGCTGGAAGCGTTTTCAGGATGTGCTTGTCGAAGCTCTACGCGACACGCGCACGCGGTAGATGATCAGGGCCCCTAGTAGAGTCTTGATCGCCATTCCTGGTAGCAACTGAACCATTCCTGCGTCGAGCGCGGTTTCCCAATTGATAGAAGCGGCGAAAATGGGCACGCCAAAGAGAAGGATCATTAGGTGCCCAGCGAGCATCACGCCAAGTAGCGCGGGCAAGCGCTGGCTACGAGCTGCCAATGCACCTGCGAGGGCGGATCCCGGAAGGAACCCGACTAAATAACCGGCCGATGGATATTCCACTAGCTCGGTGAGTGAGTAACTTGCCCAGTCACTAAAAACAGGCAGACCAACCATGCCAAGCGTCAGGTAGATCACAGTTGCAAAGACCCCTTTCGTGGGCCCGAGCAGTGCGGATCCGGTCAGGAGCGCCAGTGTCTGCAGCGTGCCAGGAACGGAGTTGGCAAGGGGTGTAGCTAGGAAGGGCTCGACCTGTGCGCCCAGCGCAGTGGCTACGATCATCAGAAGTACCCCCAGCATCATTTGCATGGTAGCCCGGCGCGCTGGCAAGATCAGAGTTATGAAGACCGTCCTTGTTCTGAATCAAGACCAGATGGGCCATGGGGACCGTGAGCTCGGTCAGCGTGTGCTTTGCACTTTCCTGCAGAAGGCAATTGCTATCGAAGGCTTGGAGGCGGTGCTCTTCTACAACGCAGGTGTGCGCCTAGTTGCAAGTGATTCACCGGTGATTTCTGAGCTGCGCGAGCTCGAAAACCGAGGTGTTGATCTAACGCCCTGCGGAACGTGTGTGCAGGCTTATGAGGTTGAAGTGCAGGTCGGCCAGATCTCAGATATGGAAACTATAGTTCGCGAAATAGGCGCGGCTCAGAAGGTTGTCACCCTCTGATCTTCAAGGCGAGCTTTTTCCTATGGGGGCCTAGCGTGTGTCGACCGGCTGCCAGTTGCGCTCAGGGGCGCCGGTATAGATCTGGCGTGGACGGCTGATGCGAAACTCCGGCGATTCCTTCTGTTCGAGGAATTGTGCGATCCATCCTGCCATGCGACCCATTGCGAACATAACGGTAAACATATTTACTGGGATTCCAATCGCCTTGTAGATGATGCCCGAGTAAAAGTCGACATTGGGATAGAGGTTGCGCTGGATGAAGTACTCATCGTTAAGCGCAATCTCCTCGAGCGCCATTGCGATTTCGAGCTGCTTGCTATTCAGCCCCATTGCATTCATTACGTCGTGGCAAGCTTTTTTCAGAACACGCGCACGTGGGTCGAAGTTCTTGTAGACACGGTGGCCAAATCCCATTAGGCGGACATCTGAGTCTTTGTCCTTGGCACGCGCGACGAAGTCTTCAGCGCTCATCCCTTGGTGGGTGATGGCGTCGAGCATCTCGATCACCTTTTGGTTAGCGCCCCCATGCAATGGGCCCCATAGTGCCGATATGCCGGCTGAGATCGCTGCGAATATATTCGCCTGCGAGCTGCCGACAACGCGCACAGTCGAAGTTGAGCAGTTCTGTTCGTGGTCGGCGTGGAGGATCAATAGCTGATCTAGTGCGCGCGCGATAATCGGATTGACCTCGTACTCTTCGCATGGAGTCGCGAACATCATGTGCAAGAAGTTCGACGCGTAGTCAAGGTCGTTGCGCGGATAGATAAAAGGCTGTCCAATCGAGTGCTTATATGACCATGCGGCAATCGTCGGGTACTTGGCTAGAAGCCGAATCGTCGTCTCGTGAAGTGTCTCCGGAGTGTCCTTCTCTTGGTAGAAGGCTGACATTGCGCCGACGGTTGCCGCCGTAACGGGCATCGGATGCGCGGCTTTTGGGAAGCTGCCGAAGAACTTCCGGAAGTTCTCGTGCAGCATCGTGTGAATGGTGATGTTGTTTGTGAAGGAGTTCAGCTCCTTCGTGTTCGGCAAGTCGCCGTTTAGGAGCAACCATGAGCATTCGAGGAAGTTCGACTTTTCGGCGAGTTGCTCGATGGGATAGCCACGGTAGCGCAGAATGCCGGCCTCACCATCGATGTAGGTGACCGAGCTGCGACAGGATCCCGTGTTGCCGTAGCCCGGGTCATAAGTGATGATCCCGGTCTCAGCGCGCAGGCGCGAAATATCGAGGCCGGTTTCATTCTCCGAGCCGGTCAGGGAAGGGAGTTCGACGGTCTTTCCGTCGTATTCGAGGCGCGCGTTTTTAGCGTCGGACATGGTCGGTGCGGTGCTTCCCTCCGCGGAGGAAGTCGGGCTCGCAAGGCCCATTATGATAAGAGTGCGGTCGAGAACCGCCTACATGTAGGGATTGAGGCCAGCCGCATGGTCAGTGGCGTCATGAATCGCTCCAGCCTCTGGGACTTCGTTGCGGATCGAGGTTTCAATCCCCTGGCGCATCGTGGCCGCCGCCGAGCCACAACCTTGGCAGCCGCCGCCCATGGTCATGTAGTAATCCACGCCATCGCTAGCCTGGATTTCGACCCAGCCACCGTGTGAGGATAGGTTGGGATTGAGCTGCTCATCGATCACTTTTTGCACTCGCAGGCGGATCTCGTCGTTACCGGTTAGCTTTTCGATTGCGCCTTCGGCAACGGCACGGCTGCCGTCTTGAAGGAATGCGCGAATGGTGGCGCCGGTCTCGCGGGCAATGCTGCGCCAGTCCTGTGGTTCAGTATGCATCGTCACCAGTATCTCGGATTGTGAGATGCGTACTCCGCGGATGCTCTCAACTGCATCCATGATCGCTGCGGCCAGTGGAACAGCCTCCTCAGCGATTGCTCGGTCACTCACATAAATCGTTCCGACGTACAGGTTGCGGTCGACGCGATAGAGGCAGTTATTTGGCAGGGTCTGCGGCTCTGCCGTGATTTGGATGGTCTGAGCGTCAGGGTTCATCAGGTGAAATTATGGTGCAGCGGACGGTTCTTCAGTCGGGCGCGGTCCTCAGGACCGTGCATTGTAACCGCCTGCCCGCGGGCAGCCTCGTCGACCTAGCCGAACCAGATCAGCCGCCAGCGGTATAAACGAGCTAGGGAGGCCCGGAACTCTTCCACGGGGACCTCAAACTCAGCCGCGAACTCAGTTTCGAGCGCGGCCACGCTAGCCTTGCCAGCGCAGGCTTCGAGAATGCCTAGCTCGAGTTGGCTCGCTTCCATATTGTCACCATGTGCTAGCAGGCTGACTCGAACTGCATCGCCCTCAGCATTTGATACCACTTCGGCAGTGAAGCTGGGCAGGTGCTGGGGTACTGCGGCTGCAAGCGCTTCGCCCTCGGGGAAAGCACGGCGCCGGACCGACCATCCCTCCAGTACGACCAGATCGAGCTCGCTGTCCAGATAATGGCGTAGCGCATCACTTGGGGTCTCGACAATTGGTTCGCCCTTCACATTGAAGCTGGTGTTTAGCACCATCGGGATGCCAGTATGCTCGGAGAATCCTTCGATCAAAAGTCGGTAGAGAGGATTCACTTCTTCGTCAAGCGTCTGAATTCGCGCCGAACCATCGACATGTACCACTGCCGGAATGTGCGCGGCATGATCTGGATCTGCACCCACTGTCAATGACATTGCCGGACTTGGTGTGATCTCTGGAAACCACTCATCAGCGGCTTCACTCAAGACGGTTGGGGCGAAAGGGCGGAAGCCCTCACGCTTCTTGATCGCACTGTTAATGCGGTCGATCATGCCCGCTTCAGTGGGGGTAGCCAAGATGGACCGATTTCCAAGTGCACGTGGCCCAAACTCGCTGCGACCTTGAAACCAACCGACAGTTTTTCCTTGTGTCAAAGCATCGATAGCAGTTTGCACGCGGCCCTGCGCTGCGGCGAGCCAGTCGGTGGACTGCGCTTCCGGAGCTGGAGTCATTCCAGCGGAATCAACTGTTTCGATAGTTAACCATGGACCGTAGAGGTCAAAGGCTTCTTCGATAGCATTATTGTTCGCAGCGCCTCCCTGGTAAGGAGAGAAGCAAGTGCGGCGTGGTTGTGCTTCCGAGCGCAGTGCATGGTGGCCGAAGAGGGCGCATCCGATCGACACGCCGTCGTCACCAGGCCAAGGCGGAATAAAAACTTGATCGAATCCAGCTTCACGTGCAATGCGTCCATTTGCAGTGGAGTTCAGGGCGACGCCTCCCGCAAGGCAGAGGTTGCGGGATTTGGTCTGCTTGCGTAGTCGAATCAGCCATTCCAGTAGCACCGTTTCAAGATCCTGCTGCACGCGTGCCGCAAGCTCGGTGTAGTGACTGCGCAGCGCTGCGTCATTCGCATGTATCTGATCCCAGGAATTAGGTTGACTGGCTTGTGTGAGCGCTGGCCAATCCACCGTCAATGATTCCAGTGGGCCGCGCAAGATGGCTTCGCGTGGCACGTCACCCTGAGCAGTAGCTCCCCAGTGCCGCTGCCATGGTGCAAGACCCATTACCTTACC
Organism: Planctomycetota bacterium; assembly: GCA_022447335.1. Classification (GTDB taxonomy): domain Bacteria; phylum Planctomycetota; class UBA1135; order UBA1135; family UBA1135. The sequence goes on from JAKVCF010000025.1 coordinate 18,301, forward strand.
GCAGGCATTCCAATCTCCGAAGAGGTGTGAAGACACGCGCGAGTAGACCGCTCCCAGTGACTCCATATCCTCGAAGCCATAGTTGTAGAGGAAGGAAGGGGTGCGTTCTTTGGCCCAACGTTTCTGTACACGCTCAAGGCGTAGGCCTTCGAAACGATAGACAGTCTCGCTCTCGCGTGCTGTCGTGTGCGCTGGCAAATGAGCAGGGAACTGAGCAAAGTTAGCTGCCTTGTCCAGATCGATATCTGATGTGTATGGCCCAAGTTCTGATCCTTCGCTGACTTTCTCAAGGTCCGCTCGCGTTGTCCCGATGCCATCGGCAACAACAATTAAACCTTCATCAAAGGGGGCGAGTGGGAGTACCGACCAAGCGTGGGCGAGGTGATGGGAAAGCTCGTGCTTGGCAATCCCTGGGAAGAGATTAGTCTCACGTAGAGCGCTGGGCGGGTGTTGGTGAAGCGCACAACCAAAGGGCAGACGCTCTTCGAAGGGGCGAATGCGGAAGAGGTGGTTATTGGCTACGACCAGCTCGATGTCCTCGATGTCTACGCCATGCTGAGCCAGCAGAGTCTCGACGACCACAGCTGTGTCACCTCCGTCATGCTTGCGCCGGGTTACGCGCTCCTTCTCCAAGGCGCCGACCATCTCGCCTTGCGCATCAAGTAAGCACGCTGATGCCGAGTGCGTGTACTGGTTTAGGCCGAGCACGAGCTGGGCGGACATGGCGGCAGGATACGGCAGCGCATTAAGCTTTGCAGTCGCTTCAGCCCGAGGTGGTTGAAGATAATCACTTCGGGTAGGCATTTTTCGACAAGCTGGCCAGAAAATGCAGTCGAGTCCCGAGGTGTATGCTTCGACCAGTTAGTCTTGAGTCGCGCGCAATAGCGCCTCGGCGCGGCGATCCTGCGGGAAAAGGCGCAGCAGAATCTCGGCTTGTAAGCGGGCGCCGGTGCGTTCACCTTGTTCGAGCAGGAGGCTGGTGTAGAAGAAGCGTAGGTCGTAGTCGCCGGGGTGTCGAATCAGCGCGGCTTCCAGAACTGAAGCGGCGACGCCAACTTGACCACTGTCATTCAAGGCGACTGCGTGTACGAAGGCAAAGCGCGGGTCTCCGGGAGCAAAGCGCGCGGCTTTTTCAAGATGTACGAGAGCTTGAGCGCTTTCCCCCGTGCGTACGAGCAGAAGCCCCAGTGCATGATGGCCAGCAGCTGCCTGGGGTTCTGCGACAATCAATTCTTCCAGCACGCGACGACCGTCGGGATCTTTTCCCTGTGTGCGGTAGAGGTCCGCTAGGTTAACTGCTGCACCGACAAAGCGCGGCTCGAAGGTGAGCGCACGTTGATAGGATATTTCTGCAGCGATCAGATCTCCGCGCGCGAGTTCATAGAGGCCACGGTTCAGCCAAGTCTCAGGACGCTCAGCCGCCGCGTTGAAGCTCTCGATCAACTCAGCATGTGCGTCCGCCTCAGCAAGAAGGCGTGCCGCTTCGATGCGCACTGCACGAGAAGAATCTTGTTGCAAGGTGCCGACGACTTGGTCGACCACATTGCGCTCGGTGCCTTCAAAGCAACTGAGTGCGCCCAAGCGAACTAGAGGATCTGAATCACTTAGAGCCTGTGCTGCCACTGGTAGGCGTGTGCGTAACGGAGCGGAAGCAAGTGCTTGTAGGGCTGATCCACGTACCAATCCTGGCCAGTTCGGATCCATGGCTAGCCCCGCCAGCGCTTCACTTGCCTGCGGAACCCCAGACCACGCAGCGGCAAAGGTCGGCCCAAAGTGTGGCTTCTGCCAACTGGTGTCGCCGTCGCGGTGCAAAGAGATCTGCTCCGTAGCCCACTTTTGAGAACGATCTTCATGACAACTTGTGCAAGTGTCCGGCGCGCCTGTCAGTGGGCCAAGATCGGGCCGCGGTACACGGAAGCTGTGATCATGCCGTTTATCAATACCCATGTAAGTGCGTTCGGGCATATGGCAGGCGATGCAGCTCGCTCCCGCACTTCCTGTTGGGTGGAAGTGATGTTTGGGCGTATCAAAAGTGCCAGGGTCGTGGCACTGCGCGCATAAGGCATTGCCTGGAGCGCGTAGCTTGAGCGAATGGGGGTCGTGACAATCGTTGCAGCGGACTCCAGCAGCGTGCATCTTGCTCTGCAGGAAAGATCCGTGCACATACACTTCATCGCGGATCTGGCCATCCGAAAAATAGAGTGGATCACGGATCCACTCGAGCTGGTGCGTTTCGAGTAGATGTTCACCCGGTTCGGTACCATCGACTAGCGGTCGACGACGTGAATGGCAGAGAGCGCAGCCCTGTAGCATGTTGTCAGGGCTTGGAGCAGCGGTCCGTGTGCGTGTGACCGCACCTTCTTCGAGGGTCCAAAAGCCACCTGAGCGATCGGTGAGGTCGACACTTAGACCGTGTGGTCCGGTGCTTTGGACCTGTTTACTTGGGTTCTCAGCCCAAGTGACGTGATCCGCACCCGGCCCATGACAGGCCTCGCAGGACACATCCATTTCGAAGTAGTGCGTATCGAAACGGTTTTCTTCTACTTGGTAGTTGCGTACCAGCCCGGTGCTGTGGCACTCGGCACACATCGAATTCCAGTTCTGCTCACGGCCCGTCCAGTGCAGAAGATCGCCTGGAGGAATGGGTTCGCTTGAGTAGAGGTGGTACCAGCGCTGACCACCTTCACTAGATGGGCGAGCATCCCAACAGAAGGGGAGGACCTGTAGGCGTCCGCCTTCGGTTTCGACCAGATACTGTTGTAGTGGGTCGATTCCGAAGACATGTACAACTGTGAATTCGGTTAACTCACCATCTGCATTTTGTGTCTCGACTACAAATTGTTCACCGTTGCGGGAGAACCGTGCCGTTGTTTCGTAATGAGTGAAGCTTGCCCCATTAAAATTTCCGAGCACCGTTTGCTCGTTTACTTCTTGCATGGCGAGGTCGTGGTGCGACCCTTGCCACAGGGCATGCTCCGTTGGGTGGCAGCTCGCACAGCGCGCGGCTCCAACATAGCGTGCCGATTTATGTCCGGTTGAAGCCGTGACGATCTTGCCACTCTCTCCTGGCGCATGATCGCCGCAGCGTGCTAGGAGCACGATCATCGCGGCGCCAAGACAGGCGGCAAGAACGCGGATTCCGACCGCTCTCATGCGGATTACTCTAGCGACTCGTTGCGCTCACGTCGGCTTTGTGATTTACGTATTAGCATATGCCGAAGCCAGGCGCATTAAGGCAGTAGCTGTAGCGGAGCTGCTTGAGTGGCGAATGCGATGCCTTGAGCGCTCAACGCAAAGCAGGAAAAGTGCAGAGTCGAACCTACCAGGCCGGCTTGCACCGGAGGGTTGGCAGGCACACTCCAAACAGCCATCTGGTTGCCACTGGTGTCGAGCTGGCCGCTGAGGCCGGGCGCCGAGCCCGATCGCACGATTTGACGAAAGCGATTAGTCAATCCTGGTTGTACTCGCAATGGAAGCACTACGGATCCGAAGTTGAGGCCGCTACCTGCAGCTCCGAGCCAGCATTCATAGCTGGCGCCGGAAAAATCAGAGCCTGCTTGAATGTCGAATTGCAAAGTGCCGCCTGCGGATAGAGACAGCTGTCCAGGGGTGACTGAGAAGCTGTCACGAGCGATTTCGTACTCACTCAACTCGGTAGGTAGCGAGATGGTCGACATGGAAAGAGTCCAGGCGCGATCAAGGGTGGCGGACCACCCAGCCATTAGTGCGATTTCATCTTGCAGACCGTGCGCGCCGGCTACCGGACCGAGCGGCTGCCAGATTCCAGTAGCATCGCGGCTTGCTAGGTGTAGGCGCAGGCGTGAGTTGTCCCGTCGGTCGTAGGCTAGCAGGTTGCCGTTACCGAGAAGTTCGGGACTTCCTTCGTCGACCGCGCTGATTAAGGTCTCGATGACTTGCCCCGGGAACCAGGCAGCGTTGACGTCGAGTCGGGTCGCGCGATGCAGGCGACGGGTACCAGTTTGCGTGGACTCGTAGTAAATAGTGCAGCGGTCGGATGACAAGCTCGGTGCACTCGCTCCGGCCCCTTCATCAAGTGGTCCGAGCCTGTTTGGCGCGTTAAAGGGCGATTGCGGGTCCGGGCGCTCGATTTCATAGAGACGCTCGATGCCATCGCTGTCCAAGAGAGAAACCA
>JAKVCF010000026.1 GCA_022447335.1 Planctomycetota bacterium
GTTCAGCTTCCTCAACCGAAAGCTCTCGGCTGGGATTCTCCCAGCGACCCGAGCGCTTTTCCGACAGATGTTGTTCGCGCATCGCCTGCGCCTCTTCGGGTCTCAAGAAGCATCGGTACAACCAACCACCTGCCAGCCCACGATCGATCGCCACTTGGTAGTAATCCATGCGCTGCGACTGGAAGTAGGGCCCAAAGTCACCGCCGGCCTGTGGGCCTTCATCCCAATCAAGGCCCAGCCAACCCATTGAATCGAGGATCGATTGAAGGGACTCTTCACTATTCCGCTCGGTATCGGTGTCTTCGACTCGCAATACGAATACGCCGCCGTCACGGCGGGCCAGCGCCCAGTTGAACAGTGCCGTGCGCGCTCCACCAATGTGGAGCATGCCGGTCGGCGAGGGAGCGAATCGAACGCGGACAGGTCGGGAGTCGGACATCGCAATTTCGCGGCCATTCGAAGCCGCAGGAATCGCGCATTCTAGCCGATAACCTCTGCTTTAGCGCTCGATCAGCACCGGGGCAAGATCCTCGTCGAAGCTGGCCTCATAGCCCCAGCTGATACGACGCGAGGCACCTGGTGCCAGCTCGAAGCCCCAACGATAGATTCCCTGCTGCTCACGCAAATCCTGTGCCGACGGATCGTCAAGCGGGGCCGGGTTGAGACGAGTCGGCTTAACACTGACTCGCTCGTCACGCGAACGCGGCAGCCGCTCTTCGACCAGAATCTGCACCGGCCCAGTCGCACCCGGATCTAAGCGAACATCGGCTTGGTAGCCGCGCACGATCCGCGTTGTCGACGACAGGATGCCCGGCTCGCGCCGCTCGTCGAGCACCGTCTGGAAACGCACTTGCACATTGGGATCCGGCCCTAGGCCAACCGTAGTCCGGTCCCCTGTCTGCATCATTGGAATTTGAGTTTCACCGAGCAAATCGCCGCCCAAATAGACACGACCTCGGCCCGGAATCAGTGTGCCCGAACCGGTGTAACGAATCTCGGCGCGCAGCCACGCCCGATCGCTTAGCGACGGGACTACATAGCGTTCGGGGCGCACATCTAAGGGTAAGCTGGCAAGCTGGAAGCGCGAGACTTCGCCACCGCTGCGCAAAGTGCGAGTACCGGAAACACGGAACTGCGCCAACACCCCGGAACTCACCGAAAGATTGCGGTCACCTGCGACCGTAGTTGACCCACCAGTTATAAGTGCGGGATCCACACCAGCGCCGAAGACTTCGGCCGCCAGGCCACCAAGATCAGGTCCGGCGCTAAAAGGCAGTTGATAGAAACGACGGGGCAGCTCGGGAGCAGCCAGTCCGCGTGACGGCATCGCTGTCGATAAGCGCAACTCGACGCCTTCCCAGTCTTCCCCCGTACTCTGGAGTACACGCGCGACCTGCGCCATCGCCACACCTGTCAAGTCAGTGGCAACACGAATCTCGTAGCTCGGCTCCCAGCTGGCATTCGAGACTAGATAGAGCAAACGGAATTGCGCAGTTCCAGGTGCAGCAAAGCGCAATGGCAGCACTAGCTCCTGAACCGGGCGCGCTTCCGAAACCCGAGCCGCGAGATCGCGCTTGAGCTCCTCAATCTGGGCATCGGTCGCCCCCCCAGCCTTCTCTAACTCGACCCGCTCGCGGTCAATGCTCACAGCCCGCTCCGCCACAATCTCCATGAAGGCGTCGAGTCGCGCTGGATCCTCAGCATAATCTGCCGCTGATGCAACCAGGGCGCCGAGCGCCTCCTGTCGGGCCTCCAGCCCAGCTAGTTCAGTCCGAACGCCGCGCGCCTCATCCTGCGCCTTGGCGAGGGCTTCGCGCAACTCGTGAGTGCGAGTGTCCTCGACCCCCACCGCGTTGCGCAGGCGCACTTCGAGACCTTGAACCTCAACCTCGCCTGATAGCACGCGCACCTGCATAGAATCCCGCTCGGCAAGCACAGGCAATGGTCCAACACGTACTTCCAGCTCACCCGCACGCTCAGAGGCGACCTCAAAAACGCGCTCGACAAGCGCCTTCTGCGAAAAGACCGTAACCTGCTCAAGCCGGGAATCAACCAGCTGCGGCGTCGGCTCTTGAGCCGCCACCAACAACAGGGAGCACCATGCCAGACCCATCATCCCCACATTGTACGCAGATCGCATCGAGTACAATGGCCGGTTCGATGAGCCGCCCGATTCCGGTGATCGGTGCAGGGCTAGCAGGCTCCGAAGCCGCCCTGCAAATCGCGGACGCTGGCTACCCCGTCCGCCTCTACGAAATGCGCCCTGTGGTCCCCACAGCGGCGCATCAAAGCGATCATTGCGCCGAACTGGTCTGCTCAAACTCGCTGGGATCCAAACTCCCTGACCGTGCCGGCGGCTGCCTACAAGCCGAGCTTCGTGCACTGGACTGCAAGCTGCTTCCTCACGCCGAGGCAACTGCTGTACCTGCCGGCCAAGCGCTAGCCGTCGACCGCAACTTGTTTGGAGCACGCGTGACGAAAGTCATCAAAGACCACCCAAATATTGAGCTGGCGCGCGAAGAAGCCAAAACGATTCCGGACGACGCGGTCTGCGTGATTGCTACTGGCCCACTGACCTCGGAAGCCCTCGCTAACGACATCCAGCGACTCGCTGGAACTGAACACCTTGCCTTCTTCGATGCGATCGCTCCGGTCGTGCACGGCGACAGCATTGACCGCTCGATCGTGTTTGCCGCCTCGCGTTGGGGCAAAGGCACGGCCGACTACCTCAACGTGCCGCTCGACGAAAAAGATTACAATGCCTTCATCGAAGGCCTACTCCGAGCAGAGAAGCACGAACTGAAGGGCTTCGAAGCCAAAGATCCACGCGCCCACCAATTCTTCGAGCGCTGCCTGCCTATCGAAATACTCGCTGCGCGCGGCCATGACACCCTCCGATTTGGTCCGATGCGGCCAGTTGGCTTGGACGATCCTCGAACTGACCGTTGGCCCTACGCTGTATTGCAGCTCCGGACCGAAAACACCGCAGGCACGCTTTGGAATATGGTCGGCTTTCAGACCAACCTGCGATACGGCGAACAAGAGCGCATCTTCCGTGCACTACCCGGCATGGCCTCCGCTGAATTTGCGCGACTGGGATCGATGCACCGCAACACCTTCCTAAATTCGCCAAAGGTGCTCAGCTCGCTGCTCGAATGGCGTGAGCGACCAGGCTTGTTCTTCGCCGGCCAGATAACTGGCATGGAAGGATACCTAGGCAATATTGGCTCAGGCCTAGTCGCCGGGCAAAACGCCATCGCACGCCTACGTAACCAGAAACCGCGCGCGCTGCCGCGCACAACCCTGCTCGGCGCCCTGACTGCGCACGTCGCCGAATCTCCGGCCGAGCCCTTCCAGCCCATGAAGGCCGAGTTTGGCTTGCTTCCCCCGCTACCTGGCCGCGTTCGGAAGAAAGAGCGGAAGGCAGCCTACGCGGCCCGTAGTGCAGCAAACCTCGCAGCTCATCTGCGGCATAATGGGGCTCCGACGGCTCCGACCCACCCCTAAGGAAGATGCAAACTACGTCTGAAATCACCCCCTTTGTCAACGAGCCTTTCGTCGACTTCTCCTCCGAAGAGAATGCGAGCGCTTTCCGTGCTGCCCTCGAAAAAACCGAAAGCTCGTTACCGGTCATCGTCCGCTTGCACATTGACGGCGAAGATTGTGATGGTGGCGCTGGCACCTTCGAGTCGACGGACCCATCGATGGTTAGCCGCGTGGTCGCTAACTCGGCCAAAGGGAATAAGGAAGACGCGCTGCGCGCTGTCGCCGGCGCACACAAGGCTTTCGGTGAATGGTCACGCCGCTCCGCAGCTGACCGCGCCGAATACTTATTCAAGGCCGCGCGCATCATGCGCCTGCGTAAACATGAGTTCTCGGCCATGATGGTGTACGAGGTCGGCAAGAGCTGGGCGGAAGCTGACGGTGACACCGCCGAAGCCATCGACTTCCTGGAGTTCTATGCACGTGAAGCACTCCGCTGGGAACGCGAGCAGCCGCTCACCCGAATCCCAGGCGAGAGCAATGAGCTTCACTACATCCCACTAGGTGTAGGCGCCGCCATTCCGCCATGGAACTTCCCCCTCGCCATCATGGTCGGCGTAGCCATGGCTCCCATTGCTGCAGGTAACTGCATGGTGCTGAAACCAGCCTCGGACAGCCCAGGCATCGCCTCGATGTTCATCGATCTCATGAAAGAAGTTGGCCTGCCAGCCGGCGTCCTGCAGTTCGTACCGGGCAGCGGATCAGATGTTGGTAACCTGCTGGTCGAACACCCGCAGATTCGATTCATCAACTTCACCGGATCAATGGAAGTTGGTAAAGGAATCTACGAAAAAGCTGGCAAGACGGGCGAAGGCCAAATCTGGCTAAAGCGCGTCATCGCTGAGATGGGCGGCAAGGACTTCATGCTAATAGATGAAGATGCCGATATCGACAAGGCGGTGCAGCAAACCTATGCCGCTGCCTTTGGCTTCCAAGGCCAGAAGTGCTCGGCCTGCTCGCGCCTGATTCTGCATGAATCGATTCACGATCAGTTCATGGAAAAGTTCCTGCCGCTGGTCGAGGCCACCACTGTCGGCCATCCAAGTGAGCAAAAGAACTTCCTCGCCGCGATGATCAATGAATCAGCGATGAATGATGCCCTAAAAGGCATTGAGGAAGCCAAGAAAGCGGGGAATACCCTAGTCGCAGGTGGCGAACGCGCTAGCGAAGAAGGCTGGTATCTACAGCCCACCGTATTTACCGGCGTCGGCCGGAATGACTACATCTTCCAAACCGAACTCTTTGCTCCGGTTGTCGCAGTACACAAGGTGCAAAGCTTCGAAGAAGGTGTCGAGGCCGCTAATGACACGATCTTCGGTCTAACTGGATCCTACTTTGGCAAAGACGAAGACAAGATCGCGCGCGCGAAGATCGAGCTACACGCGGGCAACCTGTATATCAATCGGAAGTGCACCGGCGCATTGGTCGGCGCACACCCCTTCGGCGGATTCAATATGTCGGGCACCGACAGCAAGGCAGGAAGCCGCGACTACCTAGGCCTCTTCCTGCAGGCTAAGTTGGTGTCGCGCGCAAACAAATAAGCGCCTAAGCGTGGCGGAAGCCCCCTACACCCCCGACGGCGATCGCAAGTCGACGCGCAAGGTCGAACCAATCGCAGAGGTCTTCGAAGAGACCGAGCGCACCCCCTCGACAGTGCCGCGCCCCTTTGCCGCGGCACTGCTGATCACAGGCCCGATCTTCGCCTTCATGGGCGTGGCAGGATGGTTGACCCTGATCATGGGCGCACCCATCAACACGCCGCCCGAGTTCCGCCTTGGGGCACTGATCGGCAACTTCGCGCTCTGCTTACTCTTCATAGTGCCGCATTCAATATTCGCGCGAGGGCTGGGCAGACGCTGGCTCAACATCCCATTTGGCCCTTGCGGAGAACGCCCTCTCTACGTCTTTATTTCGGGCGTCACTCTCGTACTACTAAGCTGGCTTTGGCAACCCTTCGGCCCAGTGCTGTGGGCGCCCGATGGGATGCTGCACATTCTTATGAGAGCTATCCAACTGGGCGGCCTCGTACTGATGGCATGGGCAGCACTCGTTGTAGGCGGCGCACACATGCTGGGCCTACCCCATCTACGCGCACTGTCCTTTGGTCGCAAGGAGCCTTCAGCCGAACTAGTCGCGTTGCCGCCCTATTCACTACTGCGACAACCGCTTAACCTCGGCGCGCTGGCTGCACTAACAACCATGCCCGAGGTCACGCTGGACCGCCTGTTCCTCGGGCTGATTTTTTCTGTCTGGATCCTTTTTGGGGCGCCCTACGAAGAGCGCGACGCCGAGATGGAATTTGGTGAGGGATACACCGTTTACCGCGATCGTACCCCGCGGTGGATCCCTCGCCGCAAGCCGCCCACGCCGTAGTAGCAAACTCGCCTACAAGGTGTTTCAGGTGCTGCGCAGGCGCCTTTCACCCTGGCCGCGAAATCTGACCCTCCTAGCCAAGGCATGCCAAAACGTCTGCGCCCAAGGTCTAATCCTCTTTAGTCACTGGCGAAGTCTAAGCTAGGCTTTCTTTGGGCGTCGCACCCGCGAGCATCCAAAGCGCGGCCACCATCGCAATGACCGTCACTACGACAAAGCTCCAAGTGAAGAAGCGATGCCAGCGACGCACCGAGGCCTTGCGAATCAACAAGATCCCAGTGATCACCGCGCAGGGAAGTAAGCTAAGCGAAGTAAATGCCAGGCTCAAGTGGACCTGGAGGCGCAGCCGCGGGATGTCGAAGACTTCGCCATAAATGCGCGCCTGCACGATCGCAAATGCCAGCGCCAGTACCGTTGCCACCGCAAAGGGGTAATGCGCACGGCGCTTCGCGCGGACCCCTGTCCAGATCGTGCAACTGAGCAGCAGCACGGTCACGACGAGGGCGATCACTAAAGTCGTTCCATTCACGGAGGGATATAGGCTAGCGTCGCGCGGGTACAATCGGGGCGTGGGCACCATGATCAAACCAGACATGATCGACCTCCCCGCCGACTTCGGATCCGCCGAGACCGAACGCGCGCTGACCAGCATGGCTGATGCAATGCGGGCCTCGTCGATCCTGACTATTGCCAACCAAATTCGTGAGAAGAAGGCCGCTGGCGAAACGGTTGCCAACCTAACAGTCGGCGACTTTGCTCCCGAGCTGTTCCCGATCCCGAGCGGGCTGCGCAAACGCCTAACCGCCGCCATCCAAGCGGGTGATACCAACTATCCCCCTCCTGCCGGCATGCCAGAAATGCGCCAGGCAGTACAGGGCTACGTCGAACGCACCCAAGGAATGCGGTATCCGCTTGACTCCTTCGCCATCGTTGGCGGAGGCCGCCCCACTCTCTACGCGGCGTATCGCCTACTAGTGGAACCAGGCGAACTTGTGGTCTTTCCGGTTCCCTCCTGGAACAACCACAACTACCGTGACGTCTGTCAGGTACGCGTGCATGAAGTCCCCTGCCGCGCAGAAGATTCTTTCCAGCCAACGGTCGATCTATTGCGCCCCCATCTGCGCGAAGCACGCCTATTCGTGCTCAATACTCCGCAGAACCCATCAGGCGGCGTGATGCCGCATAAAGAAGTCGCCCGCTTTGGCGAGCTGCTAGTAGAAGAAAACAAGCGTCGTGAGCAAGTTGGTGAAAAGCCCCTCTTCTTGCTCTATGACCAGATCTATCAAGCAATCACTTTCGAAGGATATTCGCACTATTCACCAGTACAACTGGTGCCAGAGTGCGCCCCCTCTGTCATCCACGCCGACGGCCTATCAAAGAACTTCTGCGCTACTGGCCTACGCTGTGGTTGGGCTTTCGGCCCGCCGCGCTTTATCAAGAAGCTGTCTGCGCTCCTTACACACGTCGGCGCTTGGGCCCCAAAGCCAGTACAGGTAGCCGCCGCAGGCTGGCTTAACGATGCACCCGCCGTCGATGCCTGGGCAGCCGACCTAAACGCACGCGCCAAGCAAGCTCTTGATGTACTAGCTGATGGCATTTCAGCATTGCAAGCCGATGGACTACCGGTCGAAATGATCCGCCCACAAGGCGCAATCTACCTGTCGTTGCGATTCGACCTCGTAGGCCGTGGCACGCCACAGGGAGAAACTCTAGAAGACAATGAAGCTGTACGCTCCTATTTACTGCGCGAAGCCGGACTTGCCATCGTGCCCTTCGCAGCCTTCGGAGCCGACGAGGCCGACCGTGAAGGCTGGTCACGCGCTAGTGTCGGGGCAGCCAGCCCAGACGAGCTGGCAAGGCGCATGCCCGAACTACGTCGCGCCATCGAGCAACTGACCTAACAGAGCTTACTCAGCGCGGCAAAAATACACACGCTGATGCGCGCTAAAAAAAAACTGTTGGGCGGGCTCTCAACTAAGCTCAATTCGAACGGCACCCTATACAGCCAGGTCAGAATGCAAACGGGCGCCCGCTCATCGTTCCAAGAAAAATCGGACTTCCGCAACATGCTCGCCATTTAGGAAGAACAATGCGGCACACTCGCCGTCGATCAATTGTGCAGCCTTGCGATCGAAAATCCGCTCGCGAATGAGAATGCTCACCGTGCAAAACCCCGGGATTTCGACTGTGCCTGCACGAAACCGTTGCTTGCGCGGACGTGTAGCCACTTTTCCCGGGGTTTGAATCTCGTAAACAAGATCGGCTTTAGTGGCAGTATCACGGTTCTCGATCGCCAACTCAAAAACCAGCGCCGCGTTGGGCTTAGCGGGACACTCACTCTGCAACAAAGCACGGGCGACGATGTCAAGCGTACCGAATCCGAGCAACTGAAGTGCGCGCGAATCGCCCACCTTGGCCATACTACGCAAAGCCTTTCGCACGATGTGGTCCTGCCAAGGACCAGCTTCACCCTCTTCATTCCAACGGGCACAAATCTCAAGCACCAGCTCTGGATTCTTCTTAGCGATGTCATTTAGCGCATTACCAACCGCGCTAGCTACAAAACGCGAATGGTCGCCACGCAGTTCTTCGAAGAGCGGGGCCAGGTAAGCAGGATCATCAACCGACCAGCTGAGATGCTTCACCCAAACACCGCGTGGCCGCACCGCTTCGATCGCCGCTCGCCGCACGTATTCGGAAGGATCGCGAACCCAGTCCAAAAGAAAGTCGAGCACGTCCGGCCCGAGCGATTCTGCCTGCGGTCGAACACCAAAAGCCTGCACGGCTTCCGCTACCAGGGGATCGTTGTCACTAGCCAGAGGTCGCAGCTCCTTCAGTGCCGTCTCAGGTCGGTCGGCCAGCCATCGCGCAATCACACCCGGCACATGAAAGCGCAGACGTGGCTCGGACGACGAGGCCAGCGCTCGCAACGTTACCAAAGGGTCCTCTGCCTCGACGACACGCTCGGCAATGCGGTCCTGCGTCAATCTCCACTGTGCGACTACACCCTCCTCAAAGTAACCCGCGACCTCGAGTTCCTGTTCCAGCCCCAACGCACGAGGCAACTGTGCCACTAGGCATGCCGCTTCGAGCAAAGGCAAACTAGTGGTATCACGCGCCTCTGCTGAAGCTCCCGTTCCTCGCGCAGTGCGTCGGCGCAGCTTGCCTGGCATGGCCTATGCCGAGCGCACTCCTACACTCAGGTGCGCAGCGAGATCCTCGAGGGAAAAACGCACCGCGGGCGTGTAGTAAGGGCGCGGGTGGCCATGGATACGCATGAGCACGCGACCGTCCTTTTTGTGACCTATCCGCACGTAGTAGTGCTGCGAGAAGCTGTCGTCGGAAGCTACTAGGTAAAGGAACCAACCCCCCTCACCATAGAAGACCTCTTTGACTTCGTAGACGATTCCATTAGAGCCGCCGCGCCGGCCAGGGAGCGAGCGCATCGTCGCCTCGTCCGGACTCTGAGAAAGATGCATAACTTTCATTTCTTCATGCAGGATACGTCGTGGGGCAATAGCCGGCTTTTCAAGCCTTACCACTACTCTATAGGTTTCACGACCCAACTTTTCCCACCTGCGTTCATAACGCGTGTGGAAGTTTCGTATCGGCCCCGTCTCACTAATCACGACCGAAAATGGACCGGCCGCCCCAAGCACCGCCTCGGTCTCTCGCGCGTACCACTCCTGATCGGTGACGAGCTCAAACTCGCCACCCGGGCGCAATACGTCGGCCAAGGTGGTCGCAAACTCTGGTGAGTATACGCGATGCTTCGCATGCTTCTCCTTGGGCCAGGGCATCGGAAACTGCATCAATACACGATCGAGCGAAGCAGTGCTAAATAGCTCGCGCAAAAGATATCGAGCATCGCCGCGCAGCAAGCGAACATTGTCTAACCCTGCAGCGGAAAATTGCGGTACAGCACGTAGCACGCAGTCTTGTGGAAGCTCAATGCCGACAAAATCCCAGTCCGCCCGCCGCTGAGCCCACCAGCACAGGTATTCACCCCCGCCGTAGCCGATCTCAACCGCAAGAGGGGCCTCGCGACAAAAGACGCGGCTCCAGTCAATCGGAAACCCCACCTGCTCGCTGCCCGCAAGTTCGTAGCGATCCAAGAGTTCGGGGCGGGGCTTCATCGCAGCGCCCATTCTCGCATCGCGCACCCCTCCCGCGGTAGCATGGTTGCATGCTCCTTAAGCTGATTCGCTGCGATGTGGCTGCGGAACGCCAAGAGGCCTTTTGCAACGGGCAGAGCGTGTGGGATGAAGTCGCCGAGTGCGACGGCTTCCTCAATCAGCGAGGTGGTTGGCTCGAACAGCAAGCCTGGCTCACCAGCTGGTGGAGCGACTGGAGTTCCTATGCAAACTTCCGCAAGGAGACGCATGACCACCTACTCGCACGCAGCGGGCATGGGCTAGCTTGCGATCGAATAGAAATTTCATACTGGGAAGATCTCCCTAATGAGGTCGTCGACCGTCGAGGGAGCCCCGACGCTGCTGGCGCACCGGTGTTGACTTTAGTCGAGCTACTCGATCTCGCTCCTGGCTGCCTGCCAGAGTTCCGTGAGTTTCTGACCTGGCGCTGGCGCTCGGCGCTAGCTGGCGCACCCGGACTTCAGGAGGCTCGCCTTTGCCGCCACCGCAAGCGTCCGGGAAAATATTTGATCTGGTCCACGTGGTCCTCTGGCGCACGCCCAGTCAGCCTAGCCGGCCTACTCCAACCAGGCTTCCGTGTACCACAAAGGCGCCTGCGCCTGCTCCGTTCGCATGAAGCCTTCCAAATTTCCTGCGAAGCTGGCTGGCAAGTAGGTGCAGACTTGCATGGAAAGTCCGCCTTCTTGACCCACGGTGAATCATGATGGCCCGACTCCTCACTCTGATCTTCGCACTTTTTGCACAACAGCCCGGCTCCCCACCGGAGAAGGCCGAAGTCGACTGGCAAACCCAATCGGCCTGCCCAATCTCAGAAAAAGGTCTCGATGGCTCCAAAAAGCACTTCGTCGATTTCGAAGGGCAGCGAATCTATGTCTGCTCCAAGCAATGTATTAATCGGGCCGCCAAAATCCCTGAACTTATGATTGCTAGCCTTGCCAGATCTGGTGAAGCACCCGAATCGATTAACACGATCTGCCCAGTAGCCGGAGAAACACTCCAGAACCGTCATCACATGGTCTGGGTCGTCGGAAACAAGAGCTTTGCGGTTTGCTGCAAGAAGTGCGCGCGCAAAGCCACCAGCACCCCCGCAACTTATCTCGACAGACTAGAAGGTCGAGTCAAACAGACCCTCTGCCCAATCAGTGGAGATCAGATTCACCGCCATCATTTTGTTGATCTAGAAGGCTTTCGCGTACACGGATGCAGCGAGGCATGCCTAATCCAAATCCAATCGAATCCACCGACCGCATTTGCCAAGCTCGCGCAACAAAAGGTTGTACTCGAACCACGCGCCAAGACCTGCCATCTCAACCCAAGGGAAAAGCGAAATACCAAGGTCTTCGTGACCAGGGGCGCTAAGCGACATTACTTTTGCTGCACCAAATGCCAGGGTAAGTGGCTAGCAAAGCAAGTGACTTCGAAAGTGATCGAAGAATCCGCCGGCGGCGCGCTCGACTTCTTGGGCGGCAGCCTCGACGGCGGCCAACGCTAATTCCCGGACCAACCCGAAGCTTCAAGACTGGCTAACACTCGATAGGCCACTTCAACCGCAGCTGCGCCAGCCTCACCACTAACCTCGTGAGGCATACCGGAACGCACAGCCGCAGCAAAGGCCTCGAGCTCAGCACGCAGTGGCTCAATCTCATCGAGGTGCAGCTCCTCGACCTCAAGCAAGCTTCGGAAGCCCTCAATTGGACTGCCCGAACTCGCGGCTTCAGCGACCTTCTCCGGGCTAAAGCCTTCAGCCTTTTGCACCAGCAAGGCGTAACGATCGCCACTGTCCACCGAAACATAGCTGTCCGGGCCAAAAAATCGGAAGCGGCGCATTGGCTTTAGCGAAAGACGCGAGGCCGTGAGATTGGCAGCGCTCCCATCGGAAAAGCGCAACCGTGCCGACACGATGTCCTCCGAAGGGCTCAGCGTGGCACCTCCGACCGCATCAACATCGACCACCTGAGAATCCGTCCACGCAAGGCATAGATCGATGTCGTGAATCATCAGATCGAGAACCACGCCAACATCGGTACTGCGGAAGGTGTATGGCGCAAGGCGATGAGCTTCGATGAATCGCGGTTGAACGCCTAGTTCGCGCGCACGACGCACAGCTGGATTGAATCTCTCAACGTGCCCCACCCCAACCATCGCACCACCGGATTCTGCTGCTTTCAGAATGCGTTGACAGGACTCAGGATCAGGGGCCATTGGCTTCTCGATCAGGCAAGCCTTCCCTGCAGCCAGGAAGGGAGCCGCACACTCTTCATGCACCACTGTCGGAGTCGCAATCACAGCGAAATCAATTTCATTCTCGATCTCATTCACCTCGGGCTGCCATCGGCAGCCATATCGCCCAGCAATCTCTTGACCGCGCTCAGCGTTGGCGTCGATCACTGCTACCAGCTCAATATCCGGAAGCTCAGCCAGTATGCGCGCATGGTGACGGCCAAGATGACCGACACCAACCACGCAGGCGCGAAGCGAAGTAGAAGAATCGCTCATCGCAGTCCTCAGACTTCAGGCTGCGGCGGACGTCGCAGCGCTTCGCGATAACGACCTTGATAGCCTCGCTCCATGTCGCGCAGGAATGAAACGAGTCGCAAGACCTCAGGGGTAAGACTGGAGACCGACTCAAGTTCGTCAAGCACCACTGCTACCGGAGAATCGTCCTGATAGAGCTTCCTGTAGGTCACGCGCAACTGGCGGATGGCCTCTTCAGACTTTTCACGACGCTTCAACCCAACTAAGTTGACCCCGCGCACACGCGCGGGGCTTCCCTCAATCGTCATGAAGGGCGGAACATCTTTCATCACTCGCCTCATGCCACCCACCATCGCCAAACTGCCAATCGTAACGAAGTGATTGACTGCCGCCCCACCCGAAACGATCGACTGATCTTCAATACGCACGTGGCCGGCCAATAGCACGTTGTTACCGATAATGACCTCGTCCTCGATAACGCAATCGTGAGCCACATGAGCACAGGCCATAATCAGGTTTTGATTTCCAACACTTGTAACCCATGACCCTGCAGCAGTACCAATATTAATCGTCACGAACTCCCGCACGACATTGTCATCACCTATGACGAGTGCCGACTCTTCGCCGGTGTACTTCAGGTCTTGCGGCTTACCGCCAATCGCGGCCTGACCGACGAAATGATTGCGCTCGCCAATGGTCGTCTTGCCCTGTACTACGACGTGGGGGCCAAGAATAGTGCCTGCACCAATACGCACGCGACTACCGACGTAACAGAAAGGCCCTACCACTACCGAAGAGTCCAACTCGGCCCCAGGGGCAACGAAAGCCGTAGGATGAAGACTGGTCATGGGGAAGCCGGCTCAATCATGGCGAATGAAAGCATCGCTTCACTGGCGATGCGCCGCCCCACCTTGGCTTGCGCTTTAACTTGCGCACGATTTCGCTGCAGGCGCAGGATTTCGACTTCAAGGCGCAGCTGATCCCCTGGCACGACCGTACCGCGAAAACGCACCTTGTCGATCGAGGCCAGCACGCCCAGCATGCCGGTCATTTCGAGTTTGCGCTGCAACAAGAAGCCCGTCAACTGAGCCAGCGCTTCGAGCTGCAGCACACCTGGCATGATTGGCTGACCCGGGAAGTGCCCCTGGAAAAAGGGCTCGTTGATCGTGACATTCTTCAGGCCCACCGCACGACGGAAACCCTCGACCTCGATCACACGATCCACCAACAGCAGCGGATAACGGTGCGGCAGACGGCGTAGCACCTGCTGGATGTCGTACTGAATGCCATATCCCTCGCCGCGAATCTCCTCAGCATCGAGCTCTTCCCGCAGATGGCGCGCCACGACCTGATTTAGATTGTGACCACTGCGATTGCAGATCAAATCTGCGCGCAAATCGGCTCCGACAAGTGCCAGATCACCCAACACATCTAGCACTTTGTGACGCGTGGGCTCACGCTCTAGCCGCATGGCAGGAGCTTCGTTGCCCCCAAGCACCAAAGTATTCTCCGCGTTGGCACCTTTACCTAGCCCCGCTTCAAGCAAGTCGTCGATTTCCGAAGCGCGCACGAAGGTACGAGTTGGCGCGATCTCGGCCGAGAAGTCGTCGCTGGTTAGATCCAAGAAGAATGGGCTAGCGTCAACACCCTTCGGATACTCCGGGAAATAACGGATCTTCAGGCCCTCGCCCGTAGGCGGAAGCAGGATGATCTCATTGCCAAATTCGTCCCGGAATACTTCCGGCTGCTCGACGACATATTCTTTCCGATCTTCCTTCTGCTCGACAATGCCCCCACTTCGCAAGGCCTCAACATAAGGCAGCGAGGAGCCATCCATACCTGGCATCTCGTCACCAGAGACATACACACGCAGATTATCGACCTGCAAACCCAAACAGGCGGCGAGCAAGTGCTCTACCATGCCGACCATATTGTTGCCGGCGCGCAGCACAGTTCGCCGCATCGAGACCGTCAAATTACCGGCAAGCGCAGGAATATCTGCCGGGTCATCGAGATCACTGCGCACAAAAACCACGCCCGTACCCGGCGACGCGGGCTCGATGCGTACCTGCACCGACTCGCCAGAGTGCAAAGCCACTCCCTCGAGCTCGGTCGCTTTCTTAATCGTGCGCTGACGACGCGGCATCGCGTTCGAACTATTATCGATTCAGGATCTCGCCGACTTCAGTGGTGATGTCGCGATCCGGGTGAATCCAAATGGTAGTGCGGTTGCGCAATAGATCGCGCGCCGCAGCCGGATTCTCCCAGGGAATCACGGAATTAGTGAGCGGGCTGAGCACAATCTGCTCATAACCCTTTTCGTTTGCGAGCACCTCGACCGCATTCTGAATTATCTTCTGCGCCTCGTAAGCCAAACCCTCATTGACCTGGTTCGCGGCATCGGTGAGCAGCTGAAACTCGGCCTTCAAGTTCTCCTCACGGATCGCAAGACTGACCTGCATGTCGCGGTACTCCGAACTACCTTCTTCGAGTAGCGCGAATCTGGCTGCATCCTCGTCGAACTTTGCCTTGCGCGCAGTCCAATCGTCACCGGCCTTTTGCACCGGCCCCATGCGCAGCACCTTCATCTCCTCGAAGATCGGCACGCCATTGACCGCTCGATCAATGTCAACGTAGTAGGTACCCGGCGTCACCTCGGCAGTGCCAAGGCCATAACCAGTAAATCCCCCGGCAAAGGCGCCGAGGACGAGAAAAATGGATTGTGGAAGTCGCATCTAGAACTCGCCAAAGTTCAGGTGGAAAACTCGCTCGTCGTCGAAACGTTCACTGGCTATAGGCCATCCGAAATCGAGCGCGATGGGGAATTGTGGCATCATCGGCAGACGGATGCGAATGCCAATGCCAGCCGACACGCGGGTCGGAGTTAGGCCGCCGAAGTCATCGCCGTAAGTGCCGGCATCCAAGAAGAATGCGCCTCGAACCCACTGGAACTCGTCGACGTTTTCACGCACACGGGCTGACATGATTGGAAAGCGCAACTCCGCACTGGCATTGATCGAGGCCTCGCCGCCGATCGGGTAACCGCCTCGCTCACGCTCAATACCACGAAAGTCGAAGCCGCGTACCGTGCGCGAGCCACCTAGCCAGTATCGCTCGGTGTAGGGCACTGGCTCATCGGACCAAGCGCGGCGCACGCGCCCTTCGAGCGCGATAGTCCAGTCACGACCGAGAGTATCTTCCCAGATCCCCCAGTACTTGCCCGCACGAAGATCAGCTTCAATGTAATCGAGCTCACCTCCCATGAACTTGCCGTTCTGGCGCAGCTCAAATCGCACTTCTTCAGAATCGGCCGGTGAGAACTTATCCAAAATAGTCGAGTATGAAACCCCGGCTTCCAACGTGTGCTTCCAGAGGCGGTAGTTCTCATCAAGGCCTATCTCGTCCGGCGCATTCGTATCGATGTCGGTCAGGCGAACCTTCTCGAAACGTGGGCCACCGAAGATCGAAAAGTGACGGCCGAAGCGCCGACTGAGTGTTATACCGAAGCCAGTACGGTCCTCATCATGAGTACGGAGAAAGCGATATGTCTTATAAAGGTCCAATCGCAGACCGAGGCGCGATACGTGCTCACGCAACAGGTCAGGCTCAAAGAAAGACATGCGGTAGGTACTGAACTGTGAACCCGGAGCCATAAAAAGGCGCAGGGTCTGCCCGCCACCTGTAAAGGCCTCGCCACCCAAAATCTCACTCGGCGCACTACCCCAACTCGATGGAGCATCGGTGATGCTGAAGTTCGTCTTCTGCAGGTTGATCGAGACAAAGGGCCCACTGTTCGAGGACAGGCCGCCGCCGAAAAGAATGTTGCCAGTACCACGCCCTTCACGGACCTCAAATTCTAGATCGACTAACCCTGGCTCGTTGGTTGGCGTGAACCGATAGTCAACCCACGGCTGACCATTACGCTCGTCGAGGAAGTAACCGCTGCCGAGCAAGCGACGGTGAGAGGAGGCCGCCTCACCCATGTCTGCCAAATCGCCAGGCGACAGGCTGATATCGCGACGGATAACTCGATCTTCGGTATGGCGATTGCCAGAGATAAGTACATCACGAACGCGCTTAGGCTCACCTTCATTAATGCGGAAGATCACATCGATCACCCCTCGCTCGGGATCCGATAAGACGCGCTCTGTAGTCAGGTCGAAAAAGGTTCCATCCTGAGCCACACCCTGCGCACTGGTGTGACCAAGCTCGCCATAAAAATTCCTCAAAGCACGTTCGTCGCGTGTGATGCGCGACTTCTCGAGCGCATCGCCCGGTTTCAACTCTAATGCGGCCCGCAAATCTTCAACTGGATAACGCAGGGGGCCTGCACCCTCGATTGGCGCCACCCCTACCTTCCCAACCATAAATAAACGCCCCTCGTCAATCTCGTAATGCAACTTAACGCGTGAGTTCGAACGATAGAACTCGGGCTCAGCCGCCACGATCTTGGCTTCGAGATAGCCAAAGTCGTGATAAAGACGTTCAAGTGCGACGATGTCGAGGCGCTCGGTATCTCCGGCAATGTAAGGCGTGCCCGGAAAGACAAGCCAACCCGTACCGCTTTCCACTGCACCCTCAAGATCGGTACCCACCCACCGGTCGGTCAGCAGTGCCTCATTGCCGCTAAATTCGATCTTTCCGACACGTACCTTTGGGCCGCTATCAATCCGAAAGATCACTTCATCGAGATCCTTGCTGGCCTCGGGTGCCACCGAAACAAAGTGAAAACCCTTCGCCTGAAAGGCGACTTCGATGTCCGAGACCACGCGCGAAAACTGAAGCTCATCGACATATTGCGCGCCGGTCAAACCCGTCGCGAGTAGCAGCTCAGCGCGAGACAGGTCACCTTCATCGTGACCGAGGAATAGTACGCGACGATATGCCTGCACCGGTTTACAGGTGAGAATCACTCGCACGCGATCATCACTAATGTCCTCGACCCCGATCGACTCGAGGCGAACACGCAAGCGCGTCCAGAGGAAGTCCACGTCCTGGCGCCAGCGCGCCATTAGCTGTTCACTGGTCATTTGTTCGCCGGCACGCAGACTGAGCGCAGCGCGAATCTGACCCTCACGATCACCGGCACCCATTAGCACTATCTCATCGATCACCAGGGTGTCGGTAACTGGATCCTGGGCTATGACTGGATCCGTAGCAACAAGCGGACCTGTAACCAGCAAGCCGATACAGGCTGTCAATACGAGCCCGAGCAGAGGGCGGAGGTTAAACATCACAGGAAAATCAGAGGACGGACTCGCGTACCAAGTTTTCGAAGCGCATACACTCCGGAGTGAAGCGCAGGTCCACGTTGGTCGTCGACCCATGTCGGTTCTTGGCGACAATAAGCTCGGCGACACCGGCGTTTTCTTCAGTTTTGTTGTAGTACTCCTCGCGGAACAGCATCATGACGAGGTCCGCATCCTGCTCGATAGCTCCGGACTCACGCAGATCTGAAAGCATTGGCTTGTGCGAGTCGCGCTTCTCAGCCGAGCGGTTGAGCTGAGCCAACGCCATGACCGGAACCCGCAACTCCTTGGCTATTGCCTTCAGAGTACGTGAAATGACCGTGACTTCCTGCTGACGGCTTTCTGCACGCGCAGTCAGCAACTGCAAATAGTCAATCACAATGAAGTCAAGCTCGCCTTCGTTTTTCAGGCGACGAGCTTTAGCGCGAATTTCCGCCAAGCTAGGCTGCGATGAATCGTCGATAAACAGCTTCGATTGACTGAACTGCGATGCCGACATGGTGATGCGCTGCCGCATTCCGGCATCGAGTCGACCGGTACGCAGCGCATCATGTCGCACTCGCGCATGCGACGACAGCATGCGTGTCATCAACTGATCAGCTGGCATTTCAACTGAGAACATCAGCACGGATTTACCGTAATCGACCGCCAAACGCTCAAGCACGTTAAGTGCGAGCGCCGTCTTCCCCATTGCCGGACGCGCAGCCAAAACGACCAAATCGCCCGGCCGGAAACCCTGCAGCTCATCCAAATCGTTGTAGCCGGTCTGCAAGCCACGCGGTGAACCATCGTGGTTGAGTATCTGGTCAAGGTACTTATCGATGAGGTCCTTAGCCTTCACCATATTGCCATCGACGAGTCGATCGCCGACGCCAAAGACCTTCTCTTCCGCGGCATTCACTAGGTCCTTGATGTCCTCGTGATCGCCCGAGCCGACCAACTGCTGGATACCTCCTGCAGCCTTTAGCAGTCCACGCTTGATCGCGGTATCGTTAACAATGCTGACGTGGTTTTCAAGGAAGGCTAATGAGGGCACCGCATCCATCAGCTCAATTAGGTAGTCTCGACCACCAAGCTCTTCGGCCTTACCGATGCGCTCGAACTCATGAGCCACAGTGACAGGATCACAGGAGCCCGTCGAGCGCGCTTCGAGCTGCGTCATGATCCGCATAATTTCGCGGTGACGCGGAGCGTAGAAATCATCTACGCCTAAACTAGCGATCACATCCGTAGCGCAACGCGGATCGCGCAACACACTGCCAAGCACACTCTTCTCCGCGACGAGGTCGAACGGAAGTGTGTCAGGAAACTCGGATGCAGTCATCAGGGTCGACCAGGATACATTGACCGGCGGCCGGGAATCCCCCCGACCGCCGGCGAATCGAGAACCGAGGCTTAAGCCTCTTCTTCGTCGGCGCTTTCGGCGACCACCCAGACCGTAATCTGAGCGCTCAGGTCACCGTGTACGTGAATCGGGACTTCGTATTCGCCGACGGTGCGAATCGGCTCGGCCAGACGGATCTGGTTCTCAGCGAACTCCAGACCCTGTTTGGCCAGGCCCTCGGCAATGCGCTTGGCGTTGACCGCGCCAAACAACTTGTCGTTCTCACCGGTGCGTTCTTCGAAGGTGAGTTGCACACCCTCCAGACGCTGTGCCAGAGATTCGAACTCCTTCGCCATGGAAACACGACGTTCGTCGGCATCCTTTCGGGCCTTTTCGATACGGCGCATGCCGTCTTCTGAGTACGGGTAAGCCATTCCACGCGGAACCAAGAAGTTGCGCGCGTAGCCAACCGAAACTTCGATCACGTCGCCGACGTGACCCAGCTCCGGAAAATCCTCGCGGAGAATTAGGCGCGTCTTCATTAGTTCGAGTAAGGCAAGAGGGCCATCGTGCGAGCGTACTTAACCGCGCGCTTGAGTTGCCGCTGCTGGCGGGCCGACAGGCCTGTGCGCTTGGCGGAGTAAAGCTTGCCCTGCGAGTTGATGTAGCGCTGCAAGGTTTCGATGTCCTTGTAGTCGAACTTCTGCGGGGTCTTCGGGGTTTCGTCGGTCATGACTAGGCCTCCTCGGTCTCGGTGGTCGCGGTAGCAGCCTCAGCGGGGGCTTCGCCCTCACCTTCTTCTGCAGTCTTTTTGGTTTCTTCGTCACTCAACTCGGCGCCTTCCTCAGGCGCTTCGTCTTCGGAGTCATCCTCCTCATCGACCTCTGACTCGCCGTCATCCTCGAACAAGGCTTCGACAACTGGGGTGTCGTCGAGAACTTCAATGTCCTCGTCCTTGATCTCTTCGATGCCAAGCGTGAGCTCTTCAGCCGGGATCTCATCTTCCTTCAGGAACATGTGCCGGAAAACGGGACCAAGCAAGTACATCTCGTGCTTAGCTGCAGAGACGGTCTGTTCGGTGCCTTGGATATAGCCCAGCAAGTAAGTCGCGCGGGCGCGGCCCTGGATCGGGTATGCAAGCGGACGCTCGCCCCACAAACGCAGAACCTTGACGGTAGCGCCATGCTTCTCGAGGGTCGATTTGACCCACTCGCGCACGGCATTGAAGCCCTGCTCACGGACTTCGCCGTTATCGAGCAGGAACATTGCCTGGTAGATGTATTGGTTGTCAGTCATGGTGCCTTTCCGGTCATCCGGTTTGGCTGACGGGGAATCCCGGCAGCATCACGCCTGCGGCTTGCGGCGGTTATAACGAGCCTGGAGGTCTTCGACGGAAGCGCCTCGCGTGGCCCAGTCTTCCGCGGCCCAAGAACAGGTCTCGAGAGTCTCCTCGACGATCGGCTCCTCTGCAGCGCGGAAGTTGTCGAGCACGAAGTCCACCATGCTATCGCGCGGTTCGCCGACTCCGATGCGGAGACGCGCGTATTCGCTAGTACCCAAGCACTCCTCAATCGAGCGCAGCCCGTTATGCCCCCCGCAGGAGCCAGCCGCGCGGATGCGAAGAGCACCGAGCGCAAGGTGGAAGTCGTCCGTGACGACGAGGATTTGTGCCGGATCAACCTCGAAGTAGCGCAAAGCTGCTACGACGGCGCGGCCAGAAAGGTTCATATACGTCAGCGGCCAGAGAAGGACGAAGCTCTCATCTTCAGCGACGACAGCATCGGCCAAGGTCTGTCCGGCGACCGAGAAGCTCTCGGGTTCACGTTTCAGTCGATGGGCGTAAAGATCAAGAACGTCGAAGCCGACGTTGTGGCGTGTCCCGGCGTACTTTCCCCCCGGATTCCCGAGGCCGACGACGAGGCGCGGACCGCGGGGCGCAGCAAGTTCCGGCTGTGCCTCCACGGTAAGTCAGGATTACTCGTCGTCCTCGGCTTCAGCTTTCGCTTTGCGTTCGGCGAAGATGCTGCCGTTAGAGTCGCGCAGGAATTCGACGTGAAGAATGTCATCCCCCATCGCATCCCACTGCACCTCCTGGAGGCAGACGCGGGTTTTGTTGCCATCGAGCTCGAGCTCGAAAGCACGGAAGCCCTTGCGCACCGCTGCATCAAACTCGCGGCGGTTCACGGTGATCACCTGGGTGGGCTGGCCTCCGCCAGTGATATTGGCGGGCATGCCACCTCCCTGGCGGACTTTCAAAGCCGAGCGCGTACCAAACTGGTCGCGCGCGGAGACGGTCAGGACGGTGGTTTCCATCGGTTCGGATCGCTGGTCCCGAATTTCGGGCCGAGCATTGTAGCGCCGAACGGGCTACCCGAACAGGGCCGCAACCGACTCCTCGCGGTGAATGCGAGTAATCGCACGGGCCAGCAGCGGGGCCACCGAAACCGCCCGCATGCGCTCAGGAACGTCCCCGCGCAGCG
>JAKVCF010000027.1 GCA_022447335.1 Planctomycetota bacterium
AGGGGCGTTAGCCGCTTATTTCTGTGGCTAATCCTACGTGCCAGATCGAGTCGAGCAGTGCCTGCGTGCGGCGTGTTCGCTCTGCCCAGCCCGGGCGCAGTGAGGGGTCGGATGCTGCCGCAGCCATGTCTTCGAACATCAATACAGATCCCGGCTTATCAGACTCGATGCGGTGCGTCTTTGGCTCGGCATTGCCTTGCTTGACGATGAGGCGTGCTGAGTTGTCTCGGTCCTGGAATAAGAAGCCGGGCATTTCGATTTCGCCGCCGTCGCCTTCGAGGTGAACATGCATTGAACCCTGTTGCGCGTCAAATCCGCAGAACCAAGTTGATCGTACGCCGCCTTCAAAGCGAATTTCGCCTTTACCTCCAATCGCAGCGCCGGTTTCCTTGTCGCGTCGTAGCACTGAGTGCACGCTCTCTAGTTTAAGCCCAGGCGGCAGGCACTCGACTGTGGCGCGCATGTTGTACCAGCCAGTGTCACCGATTGCGCCCATCGGCTCAAGATCGGTGTTGTAGCGAATGTTGGAGCGGTCTTGCAGATTGAATGCGCAGGACGAATCGACTAACGAGGTTGGCCCAATCCATCCATCACGCTTGGCTTGCAATTCTGTAGTGCGTGGGTGATGTGCGAAGTGCGTGCCATCCATAAAGGCCACATTGTTTTCTCGGCAAGATGCCAGGATGCGGTCGACTGAGGCCAAACTGGCGAGCGGCTTTTCGCCGAGTACATGCTTTCTGCCACGAGCAGCTGCTATGCAGATTTCTTCGCGCACGCTAGTTGGCGTAGCGACATAGATCGCATCCACTTTGTCAGAGTTGGCCATCTCCGCCCATGAGTCAAAGGCGTGTTCAGCGCCGTGCCTTTCTGCGTAAGCCCGAGCTGACTCCATGCGCCGGCTCGATACTGCTGCCAACTCGGCATTCGCAGCACCTTTGATGGCGCCGGCCATCGAGTTGGCGATTGAGCCAGTGCCAACCACGCCCCAGCGTAGGGTGGCGGAGGGCGTCGGCCTCGGAGTACGGAGTGCGTATGCGCGCGTGCCGAAGCCAGCGCTCATAGTGCTCGCGGCGGCAAATTGGAGAAAGGCACGGCGGGTCGGGTCTTGCTTGAGATTAGTCATCGTGTTTTCTTTTGCAGGCAGGCGGCCTTGCTGCCCGTGAGAATGAGGTTAGCGTACTCTATCTATGGATCACCATGAGTCGCGCACACTTCATTGGAATGACTAGGTCTCACTTCTTTCCACTGCTTGCTGTTTTTGGCCTTATCGCTTGTCAGGCGGCTGTGGCTGACAATGGACAAGCAGAAGCCTCGACAGTCAAGGTGCTCAGTTACAACATTCACTATGGACTGGGCACAGATGGCGTGAAAGATCTCGAGCGCATCGCGCAGGTAATTTTGCGATCAGGAGCTGGCGTCGTTGGTTTGCAGGAGATTGGCAATAAGGCCATGGCTGACAAGTTGGGTGAGCTTACGGGGATGCGGGCGGCATTCGGCCGAGCGAAGGAAAACGACAGCGGTTATGGCGATGCGATTCTTTGTAAATATCCCTTCGAGTGGGTGGGTCGAGAGTCTATCCCGAGTGCAAGTTCGAGTCGCTATCAGGCTATGGCCGTCGATGTTGACCTCTCTGAGATTTTTGGCGATGGCGCGACAGTGAGGCTCATCAATACCCACTTTGACTGGCTGGATTCGATCGGATCGCAGGAAGCCCGGCTTGCCACGGTAGATGTGATCGAGCGTGCTTTTCGAGCAGGCTCGAGTCTGCCAATGATTCTCACGGGCGATTTGAACGCAAATCCTGATAGCCTGCCGCTTGCCAAACTCGCTGGCCGAGGTTGGTCGCAAGGTGCTCCCGAGGTAGAGCTGCTCACTTGGGAGGCCACTCAGCCGGATCGTCAGATTGACTATGTGCTAGTGGCTCCGGAGCTTGACTGGCATGTCATGAGCGTTGAAGTCATGGATGAGCCTCTCGCATCCGATCATCTGCCGATCGTCATGGAATTACAGTTGCGTTGATTTCATCGCTTTGCGAACAGAATATTTTCTGAGTAGCCTCAAGGCTATAGTGAGCAAGTGAGGAAAATCGTGCCTCGGAGCTGGTTGAGCCTTGTTTGGCTGCCGATTTTCGCTTCATCGGCATTCGTTTGGAGTATCGATCAGGCGATTACTGCAGAAGCGTTAGCGTCTCGTAATGGAGGGCCTATTGTGCCAGGCTTGCACTCGGATCATCCGTTAGACGAGCACGGAGAAGGTTCGATTCTGATTGGTGAGCTCGGTTGCGCTAACTGCCACGCGGACCTTTCGATCCTGAGTGCCGGTCACAAGATAGCGCCTGACCTGAACGATGTTGGCGCACGCGTTTCGCCAGAATTCCTGCGTAAGTTCATCGCACAGCCTTCGGTATCGGTGCCGGGCAGCACCATGCCACACATGCTCGATGATCTACCCGCCGCCGAGCGTGAGGAGGCGGCAGAGTCGATCGCACAGTTCCTCATTTCGCACGCTAATAGTAAGCTCCAGCGCGACCCCATTGCCTCAGAGGAATCAGATTCTGGTCGCAAGTTATTTCACTCCGTCGGCTGCGTGGCTTGTCATGACCCGCACGAGGCCGTTACGGGGAGCGTCGTAGCCCCTAGCCGACGCGAAGGATCGATCACGCTGGGGCACCTTCCTGAGAAATATACACTCACTTCGCTGGCCGAGTTTCTTTACGACCCACTTGCAGTTCGACCTTCTGGTCGTATGCCAGATATGAGCTTGAGTCGCGATGAGGCGCGTTCGATTGCGAGTTATTTGCTCGACCGACCTACGATCGACTTTGCGCTTCCGGCAAGCGACTTCCCTCTTGCAGGGCAGGGTCGAGAATATTTTGAAAAGCTGAACTGCGCTTCTTGTCACGCGCTTGATGGTGTTGAGGTGCCAGAATTCCTTCCCTTAGTCGGTCCAACGGATGGGGTCGAGGGGTGCTTGTCGCCTAACCCTGAGGGTGCGCCTGACTATCAACTAACTTCCGATCAAATCGCATCGATTCGCATTGCGATTTCAGTTGGTCCAAAGTCGCGTACTCCGCACGAGTCGCTTGCGGATACGTTAACTAGGTTCAATTGCATTGCTTGTCACGAGCGCAATGGCTATGGAGGCGTAGCGGACGAGGTAAATCCATACTTTGGGACTGACGAGCCTGCGCTTGGCGATGAGGCGCGCATTCCTCCCGCCCTGTCTGAGGCCGGAGCTAAGTTGAATCATGATTGGCTGCACAAAGTGCTGTTTGATCGTGCGCGCGTACGTCCTTATATGCACGTTCGCATGCCGCAGTACGGTGAGGATAACCTTACTAATCTTGCCGATCAGTTCGAGTCTTCTGACTTGGCCCCGCCAATTGAGATCCCAGTTTTCCGCGGCAAGCAGCGTGGTGAGATGCACGAGGCAGCGCGAGATTTGGTTGGATCGGACATGCTGGCCTGTATTAATTGCCATGCATTTAACGGCAAGCCATCTCCGGCAATGAATGGGATCGATCTAACCACTACCGCCGAGCGTCTTCAGCCGGCCTGGTTTAAGTCTTTCTTGATCAATCCACAAGCTCATCGACCTGGGGTCATCATGCCGTCGTCATGGCCTAGTGGTGAGGCGTTGCGCCAGGATGTACTTGGCGGTGATGCCAATCAGCAGATCGATGCGATCTGGTCTTATCTTGAGCAAGGGAGGACCGCGCGCGACCCTAAGGGTATCCGCAACGAGCCCACCGCGTTGACTGCTGAGAGTGAACCACTGATCTATCGCGGGCGTAGCGGCATTGCCGGATTTCGTGGCATCGCAGTCGGATTCCCCGGCGGTATGAGTTATGCCTTCAATGCGGAAACCGGCGCACTCTCTGGGATTTGGCACGGAGGTTTCGTGCGTGTGCGCTGGGACAGTCAGGGTGCGGGCGATTTCAATCCGGTGACTCGTCCAGTTTATTTGGCGAAGGACCTCGCTTTCTTCCAGCTGGGCCGTGAAGATCAGGTCTGGCCGCTGCTGCCGCTGATGACTGAGGAAGAGCCAGTGAATCCGGATCCGCTTTATCCGCGTCGTCTTGGCTACCGCTTTCGCGGTTACTTTCTTGACGAATCAAAAGTGCCGACGTTGATGCATCAGGCTGGTGCGGTGGCAATCGATGAGCGGACGGTTCCCGGCGATGAAAAAGAGTTGGTGCGTACGATCCATTTCCAGACGATCGAGGCGCAAGCGCTGCACTTCCGAGCATTGGCTGGAGGTATCGAACAACTATCTCCAAATGCCTTCCGCATGGACGGTTTACAGCTCACCATACCCGAGGGTATGCGTGTTCTTTTGCGGCCTGCTGTGGAAGAAGGTCAGCAGGAGTTAATCCTCGTTCTCGACCTCCCCTCTGGGTCCTCTGAGATTAGGCTACGTTATGAAGTTCTCTAGTCTTCTTATCCTGCTTATTCTTGTCGGTGAAATGCCTGCTCAAGAGTTGGGCGAGAAGTGGGGGACCGAAGCGCGTGAGCGCGAGTATTACCGTGTGGTCGATGTGCCGACGCCCGAAGGTGAGGTGATCGAAGCTGGTGCTTTCTGCACGTTGCCTGATGGGCGCTTAGCTGTGGGTACGCGGCGTGGAGATATCTTCCTAATGGATGGCGTCGATGTCCCGCGTCCTGAGCCTGAGTACCGTCGATTTGCCACAGGTCTTGATGAGATTTTCGGGCTCGATTACCGCAATGGAGCTTTCTATGTCACACAAAGTTGTGAGTTAACTAAGGTCATGGATACCGATGGCGATCAGCTTGCCGATCGGTTTGAAGTGATTTCTGATGCTTGGGGATACGCTAACTACCACGAGTACGCCTTTGGCTCGAAGGTCGATCCAGAGGGTAATGTTTATGTGGCCCTTGGACTTTCTTACTCTTATCACTCGCGTGCGCTGTTCCGCGGGTGGGTTTTAAAGGTCACGCCTGAGGGTGAGACGATCCCGGTGGCGAGTGGGCTGCGTAGTCCGGCGGGCATCGGCCCAAATGAGCACGGCGCGATGATGTTCATCGAAAGCCAGGGGCCCTGGAATTCCTCGAACAGTCTAAAGGTGGTCAGTGAGGGGAGCTTTCACGGTCATCCGATTAGTTTCAATTGGTATCCCTTTGCATCCAACTTAGGTGATGCTCCGACGCAGCCTGAGTCAGGTGGTCGCATCATTACTGAGCGCGAGCGTGTGCCCGAATTGACGCCCTATGCAGTGATTTTCCCTTACATTCGCATGGGTCGTTCACTGACCGGATTCACCGTCGATCAGACCGGAGGAAAGTTCGGCCCGTTTGAAGACCAGATTTTCATTGGCGACTTCACGTTATCGTTGATCATGCGTGCGACGACGGAAAGGGTCGGCGGCATCTGGCAGGGTGCCTGCTACCCCTTTCGTGAAGGCTTATCGACAGGCATCCTGAATGTGCACTTTACGCCGGAAGGTAATCTGCTGGCGGGTGGAACTAATCGTGGTTGGCCGGTGCGTGGGGTGCGCCCTTTCGCGCTCGAGCGCCTTGAATGGACAGGGAAGATGCCCTTTGAGGTCGAGCGCGTGAGTATCACGCCGAAAGGCTTTCGTATCGAGTTCACTAAGCCGGTCGATCGTGTGACTGGGACTAGGAAGGATTCCTATCGTGTTTCGACGTTCACTCACATTTATCACGGAGGTTATGGGGGCCCTGAAGTCGATCAGACAATCCCCGAGGTGACAGATGTTGCGTTGTCAGAAGACGGGATGGAGGCCGTGATTGAGCTCAGTGAATGGTCACTAGGTCACGTGCATGAGCTGGACCTTGAGCCGCTGCGTTCTCGTGACGGCGAGGAACTCCTGCATCATGATGCTTACTACACCGTCCATGCAGTTCCAGAGCAGAGCCCAGGAGAAGAGTCATCCGTACCACGTGAGCGCTGGCTCGAATACCAAGGCAAGGAAGGGCTTCCGGGCAATGGTAAGAAAGTAGTGTTGATTGCTGCTGATCAGGAGTACCGCAGCGAGCAGGCGATGCCGATGCTAGCTAAAATTTTATCGGAGCGACATGGATTTGATACGACTGTGCTATTTGCATTGAACGAAAACGGGATGGTAGACCCGACGCAGAAGATCAAGTGGCAGGATGAGTCTATAGTGCATGACATTCCTGGCCTTGAGCAGTTAGCTGAGGCTGATCTGATGATCTTATACAGTCGATTGGTAACTCTTCCGGACGGGCAACTGCAGCACTTTTACGATTATCTAGATGCAGGCAAGCCGATTATGGCTTTTCGCACTGCAAATCATGGCTTCATCGGCTTTGAGTATGTGAAGGATGGCAAGCGTATTGATTTTGGGGAGGATGTACTTGGCGGGTCATTTCGTGGCCATCATGGTCGCTGGCATCAGGACTCGACGTTGGGCACTGTGATCGATGCAGCGAAGGGCCATCCGGTTGTGCGCGGAATCGACACGATGTGGGGGCCGACCGATGTTTATCGGACCTACCCAGAAGGCGGCAGTTTGCCGGAAGGGTGCACTGCGCTGGTCATGGGGCAGCCGCAAATGACTCGCGAAGAGGGTTCGGGCGATAACCTCGACCTGATCCCACTTCCCGTCGTCTGGGTCAAGAGTTGGACTGGCCGCACCGGAAAGTCCACCCGAGTCTTTCACAGCACTATGGGGAGCGGAAAGGATTTTGAAGACGTTGACGTGCGGCGTGTCGCTGTGAACGCGGCCTATTGGTGTCTAGGGATGGGCAGTCAGATCGACTCCCAGTCCAATGTCGATCCAGTTGGTGAGTACGTTCCGTTGGCCAGTGGTTTCAACTACCCGAAGCTAGGTGTCGAGCCGCGCCCAGTATCTTCTTTTAAGTAGGGCGCGAACGAATCGCATACCTAGGGCGTTGGTGGACGATCAGCCCTAGTCGATTGGTGCGTGCCAGAAGAAAATGATTACGCCCCAAAGTATTCCGGCGGCGGCGACTACTAAACCGGGGATGATTGCCCAGTTCCAGCCCCATAAGAATCCCGCTCCGACCATGCCGGCTCCCACCAGAATCAAGACAAAGGGCATAAGTAAAGAGACTAGGAACTTGATGAAGCTGCGCATCTCGGACATGTGTCTAGTTTACGTGGATCTCGGGCGATTGGTATTCCGGTCCTAGGGGGCCTTCTTTTCATCAATCAGGTCGCCATCCGTTCTTGTCTTTGATTGCCCCCCCAGGGCCTAATCATGTGGCATGATGGTTCTGCGATGCCCTGGCTTCTCTCCATAGCGATTTCCTTTGCAGGACTGCTTGCTTTCACGCCAGTTGTAGCGGCTCAGGATCTATACGATCGGGGCACGCTACGCACTCTCGAGTTAAGTTTCGCTCAACCTGACTGGGAAGACCAGCTAAAGAATAATAAGTTGGCTGGGTTGCAGGAATACATTGCCGGTGATCTAACGGTCGATGGTATTACTTACGCCAACATCGGCGTCCGATACAAAGGAAATTCATCCTATTGGCTGCGTCAGGGGGGGCAGAAGCCACCGCTGCATATCGATATGAAGGCAATGGGGGTGGATCAGGACCTATACGGTTATCACAAGCTGATTCTGAATAACCAATGGTCGGACTCGAGTTTGATGCGCGAGGTAATGGCTTATCGTGTTCTGAATGAGTTCACACCTTCTTCGCGGGCCAACTTCGTCAAGGTTGAGATCAACGGGTCTAACTATGGAATCTATACCAACGTTGAGCATTTAGGCGGAAAGTTTACTAAGCGATGGTTCGGAAATGAAGACGGCTTCCGCTATAAAGCCGTCCCTCCAGATAACTGGCAAGACACGATTAATACTCCTCCTCCGCCAGGCGATCTCGCATTGCAGGATATTTCTGGATCAGTTGGTCGAGCTCGGCGCGCCTACGAGCTGAAGAATCGTGAGGGTGACCCCGAGGCTCACCTTGATATTTTGGCTGCTATCGATGTGCTGAACAATACTGCTTCAGCCGACTTGATTGACGGACTAAGTCCGCTCTTCGACACCGATGGGGCGATTTGGCATCTGGCATTGAACAATGCTTTAGCTTCGCTTGATTCCTACTATAACTCGGGGCGTAATTACTACCTGTATCACGATTCGCATCACGATCGTATTTCAGTTCTCCCTTGGGATTACAACATGGCTTTTGGTGGCTATGGCAATACTCCAAATACTCTGTCACCCACCAAGGGAGCTGGTGATATAGAGCGCCCACTTTTGTCGAATCTCGTGGAAGGAGGGGTGCTGCGTCAACAATATTTAGCGCACCATGCGGCAATCTCAGAGCTTGTGCTTGACCCGGCTATTTTGAGCGCTGAGATAGACGCGCTTGCAGCCTTAATAGATCTCGAGGTGCAGAACGACACAAGACTTAATTTGAGCTACTTCAATTGGCAGAACGGTTTGGGTCAGTTAAAGACCTACATTGCCAACCGACATGCTTTCCTGCGTTCGCATAGTTTGCTAGACGTTGAGCGCCCGGAGTTCAGTGCGGTGGGGAACTTCCCGCGTGATCCGGATGCTGGCGCGCCGGTTACTTTTTGGGCCGATGTCGATAATCTGAGTGATCCGGTGGAGTTCGTCACGGCTCACTACCGGGTGCGCGGGGCCTTCTTTGCGCTGGAGTTGTTCGACGACGGGCAGCACGGGGACGGATTGGCTGGCGATGGTCGCTGGGCCAACCAAGTGCCCGGCTTTGCTTTCGGTGAGCCGATCGAGTACTACTTCTCGGCACAGGTCACGAACAGCAATGGTATGAAGTTTGAGCCGCAGCGATCTAGCTTCGAGCCTCTTAGCTTTCGGACTAGTTGGTCGGGTAGCACTAGTGATGTGGTACTTAACGAATTTGTTGCGCGCAACAACAGCGGGCCTTTCGACGAGGTTGGCCAGGCTGAGGATTGGATAGAGCTCTACAACCGTGGGGCATCTCCGGTGGACATTAGCGGCATGTATATGACCGATGACCTTGCCGATCCGACCAAGTGGGAGATTCCCGCTGGCACTATCTTGTTGCCGGGCGAGTCGCTACATATCTGGGCCGATGAGGACCTACTAGATGGACCGCATCACGCTGACTTCAAGCTTTCGACCGATGGCGAAGAGATCGCATTGATCGATGTTGACGGCGCAACGGTGCTGGATTTCTTTGTTTTTGGGCCACAGGAAGTCGACGTGGCGACTGCTCGTTTACATGATGGCGAAGACCTTTGGGTAACGACGCCCAGCACAACTCCTTTTGGCAGTAACAACCTCCTCTGTGGCTCGCGCGTCTACGACGCTTTGGATGGAGCTCGAACGCTGGCCACGATGAGCCTGATTGGTACGCCACAGCCTGGCGTGACTGTTACGGCTGAGGTCGCTGGCTTTGAGTCTGGCCAGCCGTTCGACTTCCGTATTGGTCTGCAGGCTGTAATGGCGGACGATCTCGCCTCTGGGCTGAGCCTGCTGGTCGCGAAGCCAATTCAGCAGGCGCGCCTCATTGCTGATGCTAATGGCATGCAGTCGATTCCGATCGCGGTCCCGCCACGGTCCAGCCTGATTGGACTCAGTGTTTATGTGCAAGCTGGTGTGCGAGGTACGAGTCCCGTCGCGACCAATGCGCTTGAGATTGTGATTTGCTCATGACCTTGAGGGGTCTTTGGCGAAACGTTGTCGTTTAGGATCGAATCACTCTCTCCCTTCATGCTCGCACCTCTTTTTTCCATTGTTCTAATTGCACTTCAGCAGAGTGTGCAAGAGCCGATTTCCTTCAGGGACAAGGTGCTTCCAATCCTGTCCGATCGCTGCTTTGCCTGCCATGGGCCAGATGCAGCGGCGCGCGAGTCAAGTTTACGGTTGGATTTGCAAGAGTCAGCTTTTGCAGACATGGGTGGTTACTCCGCTATCGTTCCGGGTGACCCGGATGGGAGTGAATTGATCCTGCGCATCATGGCTGAGTTCGAGTCGGACCTGATGCCGCCTTCCGAGTCGAATCTTGCGCTGACGACTGAGGAGATTGAGACGCTACGTCTTTGGGTAGAGCAGGGAGCGAAGTGGGAGGAACATTGGGCATTCGTTCCGCCGACGAATCCTGACTTTGCTGAGCACGCCTTCCCGGAGTGGGTGCGTGGGCCGATTGATGAATATGTGGCGGAGAAAATTGGCGAGCAGGGACTGCAACCTAACGGGGATGCTGACACGGCGAGCCTTTTGCGTCGTGTGACGTTCGATCTGACGGGGCTGCCTCCGACTCCTGAGGAGTATCGAGCAGCACTTGCCCAAGGCGAGCACTGGGACTACGAAGCTGAGGTGGATCGTTTGATGGCCTCTACCCACTATGGTGAGCGCATGGCATGGGAGTGGCTAGATGCAGCACGCTATGCCGATACTGATGGTTTCCAGGCGGATCCGACGCGTCAGATGTGGCCATGGCGGGACTGGTTAGTAGATCAGCTCAATGCGAACGTGTCTTTTGACCAAATGACACGCGAGATGCTTGCAGGTGATCTGATTGCGGGCGCAACGGATGAGCAGCGGTTAGGAAGTGGATTCAACCGCAACCATATGACTAATGGAGAGGGTGGTAGAATTTTTGAGGAGACGCGAGTTGAGAATGTATTTGATCGTGTTGAGACTACGGCCACTGTTTGGCTGGGCATGACCTTCCAATGTGCGCGCTGTCACGATCACAAGTACGACCCGATTTCGCAGCGCGAGTACTATCAGTTCGCCGACTTTTTCAATCAGACCTCCGATACGGGGCGCGGCAGTTCGGGGCGATCTACGCCGAACATGCGCTATTTCGATGTCGAGCAGCAACGTCGTCGGCAGGCGATTGAAGTTGAGCGTGCGGATTTGGTTCACCAGCAGTCCGCCCCCCATGCCGAGTGGGATGCGGCGCAATTGCTTTGGCAGGCTGAATGGGCCGAACGCCTAGTCGGCGAGGCGCATCTCATCCGGGCATCGAATTTTACGGGTCCGTGGTGGCGTACTCAGAAGCCCTATGGGGGCCTTCCGCAGGAGCTATTTGCTCGGGTTGATCCGCCGGAGAAGAAAGTAGATTTGTTAGATGCTGAGCTTTGGCGCGAAGCTCGTGAACTAGAGGAAGGAAAAGTTCTTAGCCTCGGGAGTGAAATTGGAACTTACTTCTTCTATCGCGAGCTGGAGGCACCAACTGCTCGCAGTTTGCAGCTCTCGCTGGGTTCGGACGACGCGATCAAGGTGTGGCATAACGGGGTAGAGGTATTGGCGAATAATGTTGCACGCGGTGTGCAGCCCGATCAGGAAAGCGTGACTTTGCAGTTGTTGCCGGGCAAGAACGCGATCCTAATCAAGATTGTGAATACTTTCAGGGCGGCTGGGGTCTATTTCCGCCGCGTCGAAGAGTCGGTGGAAGGTCTCTCTCTCTCTCTTCTCGCTGTGCTGGCGCGTCCCAGTGAGTCATGGCTAGAAGATGAAGCCGACCGTGTGCGTCGTGCTTTCCGCAGTCAGCGGCCAGAGTGGCAGCGACTGGAGCAAAGCGTTGCCCGGATTGATGAAGAGCTGCGGGCGATGGATGCATCAGCCCCAGTCGTCCTCGTAATGGATGAGCTGCCACGTGAGCAATGGCGTGACACCCGTATCCTGAATCGGGGTGGTTATGACCAGCCGGTTGGGGATTTGCTGGAAGCCGGCGTTCCGGATTTTCTGCCGCCTCTAGTGGTTGAAGGGGATGGGCAGTCGCGACGAGCGAATCGTCTCGATCTAGCCGAATGGCTGCTTGATTCTGATCACCCGCTTACGGCGCGTGTGATTGTCAATCGCGAATGGCAGAAGTTTTTCGGACGTGGACTGGTTGCAACTCCAGAGGACTTCGGCCGACAAGGTTCGGCTCCCAGCCATCCCGAACTACTTGACTATTTAGCTACTCAGTTCGTGGCTACAGGGTGGGACCTTAAAGCTTTGCATCGCAAGATCCTGCTTAGCTCAACTTACCGCCAGAGTGTGCATTTCGATGCTGATTTAGATTCTGACGATCCGGAAAATATAGGCTTACGCCGTGCTCCGCGCCATCGTTTGCCAGCATGGATGCTACGCGATCAGGCGCTTGCTCTGGCTGGCGTGCTCAATCTTGAGCAGGGTGGGGTGGGAGTGCGTCCTTATCAGCCAGATGGTGTTTGGGCTGAAGCTACTTTCGATACGATTCGTTATATCCAAGATCAAGGCGATGCAATCTACCGGAGAAGTTTATATGTTTTTTGGCGGCGGATTGTGCAACCAACTTTTTTCTTTGATACTGGCAAGCGTCAGGTCTGCGAAGTTTCGGAGGGGCGGACGAACACCCCACTACATGCCTTAGTTACGTTGAACGAAACCGCATATGTGGAAGCGGCCCGCCTCTTCGCAGAGCGAGCTTGGAAGGAGGGTGAAGATGTTGGCGAGCGCATCGGCTGGGCGTGGTTTGCAGCGACAGGGCGATTGCCTGATGCTGCGGAGATTGAGACGCTTGTGCGGCGCTGGAAAGAAGTAAAACTTCACTATCTAGCTCAACCTGATGCAGCTGAAGCATTACTCTCGGTGGGGTCGCGTCTGCGAGACGAAAGTTTGATGGCCTCGGACCTTGCCGCTCTGACAGTGGTTTGTTCGTTAATTCTGAATTTGGATGAGGTGCTTTGCCGGGCATGACCGAACTCGATCCAATCCGTGAGGCGCAGGCCAACATCACGCGCCGCGCTTTCTTTCACCGTTCGGCGCTTGGGATAGGTACGGCCGCATTGAGTGCAATGCTTCCCCGTGGGCTCAGCGCGCGGCAGGATCCCGGCCTTCCGCATTTCGCCCCAAAGGCGAAGCGTGTGATTTACCTCTTTCAAAACGGCGGCCCAGCCCACGTCGACCTCTTTGACTGGAAACCCAAGCTTAAGGAGCTGCACGGTAAAGAGATGCCACTCGATTCGGCTAGCGAAGCGCGTTTTAGCGCGATGCTTGACGGGCAGAATGAGCGGCTATGTATGGGTGAGTACGCCAATTTTGCAAGGCACGGAGAGAGTGGTGCGACGGTGTCCGGGCTGATGCCCGAAATAGCCAAGATTGCCGACAAGCTGTGCTTCGTGAAGTCGATGCACACCACGCAGGTCAACCATGCGCCTGCGATCACTTTCTTTTTGACCGGTGGAGAGCAGCCAGGACGGCCGAGTATGGGGTCCTGGCTTTCGTACGGACTTGGGCGCGACACCGACGATCTACCCACTTTCGTCGTGATGACTTCGCGTGATCAGGAGAACAGCTGTGGGCAGATCTTCTACGATTACTATTGGGGAAGTGGATTTTTGCCGTCCGTACACCAAGGGGTAAATTTCCGCGGGCAGGGAGATCCCGTGCTTTATCTACGCGACCCCGCTGGCCTTGATCGCTCTACGCGCCGAGGCATGCTCGACGATCTTATGGCGTTGAACGAAAAGCGTGCGGCTGAAATCGGCGACCCAGAAATTCAGACGCGAATCGCGCAGTACGAAATGGCGTACCGCATGCAGGCGTCAGTTCCCGAGGTTACCGATTTTTCGAGCGAGCCCGAACACGTGCTTGAGATGTACGGCCCAGATGTGCATCGCAAAGGGTCCTTTGCCTACAACTGCCTGATGGCTCGCCGATTGATTGAGCGTGGCACGCGATTTGTGCAGTGCATGCATGCGGGATGGGATCAGCATCGCAACTGGAATACTCAACTTTCGATTCAGTGTCGTGATACTGACGCGCCATCTGCCGCTCTTATTAAGGACCTTGAGCAGCGAGGATTGCTTGACGACACGTTGGTGATTTGGGGCGGAGAGTTTGGGCGGACGCCCTTCTGCCAAGGTGTTTTTGGGGCAGATAACCAAGGTCGCGATCATCACCCTTATGGATTTACGATCTGGATGGCGGGTGGCGGCATCAAACCGGGCACCAGTTACGGAGCAACTGACGATTTTGGATTTCATGCCGTCGAAAACAGGGTGCATGTACATGATTTCCAGGCAACAGTTCTGCACCTTTTGGGCATCGATCACGAGCGCTTGACCTATCGCTTTCAAGGGCGACGCTTCCGGTTGACGGATGTGCACGGTCAGGTCGTGAAGGACATTCTGGCCTGATGATCGACGATCCTTATCGGCTGTTGCCTGACCAGATCGAGAGCTATCGGCGCGAAGGCTTTGTGCATTTGCCGGAGGTCTTTGATGCTGTAACGCTGTCCGCGTTAGAGCCCACACTGACCGAGCTGACTTTGGCGCACGACCCCGAGCGTGGGAAGCGCCTAGATGACAAGGATCTATATGGGCAGGCCTTTATCCAGGTAGGTAATCTGTGGGAAATGCATGCTCGGGCGCGTGCCTTTTCGTTCTCGAAACGACTGGCGCGCATTGCGGCAGAGCTGATGGGCACGCGCGGCGTACGCATGTACCACGATCAGGCGCTTTACAAGGAGGCGGGCGGCGGATTCACGCCATGGCATGTCGATCAGCAGTACTGGCCTTTCGCTTCGCCGCACTCAATTACGGCTTGGATTCCGATGCACGCGGTGCCGCGTGAGCAGGGGCCGATGGTCT
Organism: Planctomycetota bacterium; assembly: GCA_022447335.1. Lineage (GTDB taxonomy): Bacteria > Planctomycetota > UBA1135 > UBA1135 > UBA1135. The sequence continues at coordinate 14,557 of JAKVCF010000027.1, forward strand.
TTGGGCGGCGCAGCCATTTGCGCGACATTGCACGTGATCTTGAGATTTCGGCTGAGAGCGAGGCGATGAGCTGCGAACAGGTGCAGCAGAATGGAATCGATGCTTATGGCCAGCCTTACGCGTTGGGCGAGGTGAGCTTCCACTCGGGTTGGACCTTGCACCGCGCCGGCCCCAACGAGACCGATCGGCCGCGCAAGGTGCACACGGTGATCTATATGGATATCGATATGTGCCTGGCTGCGCCGCGCAATGCCAACCAGGAGCGCGACTGGCAGAAGTGGTCGCCGAGCACTCAGGTGGGGGAGGTTATGAACGATCCGCTGAATCCGGTCCTTTACGAGGCCCTAGCGCGGTATTGATCGGTATTGCGTTTCTGGCTGATTTATGGTGTCCTTTCCGATCTGGCGGTAGCCCCCCCCGTCCACAGAACAATGAGCTGGGAAAGCGATTACTACGGATCGATTCAGCAGGCGCTTGAGGCCATTCTCGAGGCCCTAGAGTCGGAGTTTGGGCAGAGTGCCTTTGACGAGGCTGCCCGAGCTGTGGCAAATGAAGAGCACGAAGAGGCCCTGATCAACTTTGCGGAGGCGCTAGTCGAATACGACCGGGCTGTTGATAGAGAGCTACTTGAGTCATTGCTCGAGCGTGCCGAGGAAGCAGGGGTTGACGACTCCGACGTGGTAATCAGCTTCCGCGCTTGGGTCGAAGACCAAGCGGCCTGATCCGCTGTTCGCCTGGCGGAGGGCTGGCATGATGGGTGGATGGTAGGCCACCTATTCTGTGTCATTGGAATGTGCTTTGTCGGGATTGCGCCAGTCTTCGCACAAGGCTCGGCGGAGGATTATCAGCGTGCCGCTGAGCTCAGGCAGCGCTTTTCTGGACTGGTCGTGCGCGATCAGATTTCGCCAGTTTGGCTGCCGGGTGGCAAGCTGCTGTATTCGGTTAGCACGGAGAAAGGTGCGCAAGATCTCGTACTGATCGACCCACAGGCGACAAGTGGTCGGCAGCGCTTAGTTTTGTCTGAGTTGCCGGAGCTTGCGAAAGCATTGGGCGGCCGAAAGGCGCGACTGCTTGGGGCTGCAAGCGGGGCTGATGGGGCTGTGCAGGTGCTCTACGCAGATGGCAGCGCTATGCGAGTCGACCCATCTACGAGCAAGATTTCCGAGTTGGAGATGGAGCAGGCGGACGGCTTCTTGATTGAACCTTCCCGCAATTCACGCGCTGGTCGCGGCGGCCGACGCACAACGATATTGTTCGTCAATCGGACGTCAAGCTCGATAGAGTTGCGATGGATCTCTGGAAATGGGCCTGGCCGCTCATACGGAGAAGTCGCGCCAGGTGAGACGCGTGATATGAGCACCTACGAAGGCCACCTGTGGCGCATCGATGCGCCCGAGTCCGCAAGTAAATCTGTGGACGGAGATGATCTTGCGCCTCTCTACTTTCGCGGACGCGGCCAGCCGGGAATAGTATTACTTCAGAAGGATAGCTGGGAAGCCTCGGCAGAGCCCCGGACGAGCTTGCGGAAAACTTGGGAGGAGCGTGACGCTAAACGCGACGGCCCAAGCGTCGGATGGAAGATACAAGGGGGCAACCTCTTTGGTCCGTCACCCGATTTGGAGGATCGCGAGCGTGTGGCTTGGACTACAGATGGTACTCCAGCCGACTCCTATGCATCGCGAATCGATTGGTCACCGGGTCGCAAAGCCTTTGCGTTGATGCGGACGAGAGAGGCTCCGAATCAGCGTCGCGTCACCATCGTCGAATCTTCGCCACAGGAGCAACTGCAACCTAGTCTGATCGAGTTCGATTACACCAAGCCTGGTGACGATCTTGACTTTGCACGACCAAAATTGTTTCGTTACCGCAGCGGTTCGATGCCGGATCCCATCGCAATCGACGATGCATTGTTCGGTAGATCGTGGAGTGTTTCGCGTCAGAGTTGGTCTGCCGACGGGGGAAAATACCGTTTCCTTGTCAACGAACGGGGCCATCAGCGGCTTGCGTACTACGAGGTAGATATCGAGTCAGGTGAAGTACGAACTCTGATCGATGAGCGCAGTGATACCTTTGTCGACTACAGTCAGAAGACATATTTGCGCGTGATGGAAGACCGAGGTCAGGTGCTATGGATGTCCGAGCGAAGTGGCTGGAACCACCTCTATCTAATCGATCTTGAGACTGCAGAGGCGCGGCCGCTTACGCAGGGTGAGTGGGTGGTGCGCTCGGTCGAGGATGTGCGCGACGATGGCACGCTGATCCTGCGTGTGATGGGAGTTTATGGTGACCAGGATCCCTATCACATGCACTTTGCGCGAGTCGACCTCGACTCTGGGGAGTTGACTATGTTGACGGAGAGTGACGGAACTCACGATTTGCGCTGGTCGCCGGACGGGGCGCGCTTCCTCGCGCGCTGGTCGCGTGTAGATCATCCGCCTGTACATGAACTGCGCCGTATAGACGGAAGCCTAATTTGTGTGCTAGAAGAATCGAACGTGAGAGCTTTGATGTCGACGCAATGGAAAATGCCACAGCGATTCGTTGCGCCAGGGCGAGACGAGAAGACCGAAATTTGGGGCGTGGTTTATCGGCCTACTAACTTTGACCCGGAGAGATCGTATCCGGTGATCGAGAATATCTATGCCGGACCACATGGATTCCACGTTGAAAAGAGTTGGTCATTGCATCGCAAGTCGCGTGAGATGGCCGAACTTGGCTTTATCGTCGTACGAATCGATGGAATGGGCACGAACTGGCGATCCAAGGCCTTCCATAACATCGCGTGGAAAAATATTGCCGACGCAGGGTTCCCAGATCGGAAACTTTGGATCGAAGCTTTCGCGGCTACTGAGCCCGCAGCTGACCTAAGTCGTATCGGGATCTATGGCGGGTCTGCTGGCGGTCAGAACGCTATGCGCGCGCTCATTGACCACGGTGATTTCTATCACGCGGCGGTGGCTGATTGTGGATGCCACGACAACCGCATGGACAAAATCTGGTGGAACGAGGCCTGGATGGGATGGCCGATCGACGAGAGTTATTCCAAGTCTTCGAATGTTGATCATGCACACCGCATGCAAGGAGACTTGTTGTTAGTCGTTGGAGAGCTTGACCGGAATGTCGACCCCGCATCCACCATGCAAGTTGTCGATGCCTTGATCCGCGCTAACAAGGACTTCGAGATGCTCGTTATCCCTGGGGGCGGCCATGGAGTCGCTGAGACTCCCTATGGCACCCGTAAGCGCCGCGACTTCTTTGTCCGCCACCTTCTCGAGGTCAATCCGCGCTGGGCGTCGGAATAGTGATCGATTTACTCCTTTTTTGCGCGCAACTCGATCAGTGCTTCGGCAAATGCGCGACCTATATCGGAGTAACACTTTGCGCTACCGAGATAGTGATAAGGATAGTCGCTTCCGACTTTTTCCCATTCTTCAATGTTATCTCGCCAACCCTTCTTGAAGATAGCGTCAGCCGTCCAGTCCCAGTACTGATCGGTCTTAACTAAAGTCACCGTTCCCTTCCATTCATCGAGAAGTGCGGCAGTAGCTTGTGCATCTTTAAATACTTGCTTCTTCGTCTCCTGGCCTTTCTCAAGCGGGCCTCCGACGCCCAGCTGGCCGACCACAATTGGTAGATTTGGCATATTCAGATCACGGCGTAAGTCGCGAATCCAATGCGTCATGTTTTCAGCGTATTCTGCGGTTGCACGTTCGTCGATCATGTCGTTCCAGCCTTGAAACCACACTGCGCCGCTTAACTCGAGTCGGCGGCCTTTCAGTTCAGGGAAGCGTTGACCGGCTTCCTCCATGGTCACGCGCACTTCGCGCAGCATTTGGCGATAAAAATGGCCTATGCTGGCTTTGATATCTTCCATCGTGGTGCTTGGCTTACTTTTCCGCGCTTGATTTAGTAGCTCAGTCAGGCGCGCTTCAGGAAGGCCGGCACTCGGTGGCCGGAAGTCGCGCCAAAGGCTCTTTCCTCCCCAGGCGGTTTTGATAATCAGCACGGGCTCGTCATGGTGATTACCCATGACATGACCGAATTCAAGCTCGGCCCCGATGCGGCCGTGGCTGCCGTAACCGACGGTTAGTTTTCCGCGCCGACCGAGAAAATCGATGAAGACATCGTCGCGTTTGATCCATTCGCCTTCCGTATGAAAGTGTGCAAATCGGTCAGCTGTTTCCGGCGCCGTGATCTGATGCTTAAGCAGGCTTATCTGTGCCTTTCCTTCCATATTTGACTGACCGGCCAGAATGTAGACCGGCACTGGAGGTGCCCAAGACGCTTCCATTAGGCCTACAACCTCGGGAAAGTCACGCTTCAGTTCGGCGCGTACGAAGGGGAAAAAGTCGTTCGTGAACCACCACGCCTCACTCATCTCTGCAAAAAACTCGGCAGTGTTGTTCGCTGCGTAGGCAGGCCGTTCGCTTCCTTGCACATGTAAAACACGATGCAGGCGGCCGGAATCGCGCACTTTTTCGAAAGTTTCCACTATGAGGGGGTGGTGGAAGCCGAGGACTTGGTCATGCCACGCGTGCGCTAGCTCGTGTAGTACCATCGCCGGTTGCACGAATGACCAGCTCAGAAAATTGCGAGCATTGCCAAACTCAATCCCCCGTGCCCATTCTTCCGGAAATCCGTTGTTACGTAGCCAGGTTGCCGAGGGGTGGTAGACCCCACCCGGACAACCTCTCCTATCGAGATGCATGCGAATCTGGACCTCGCGGAGGCGTTCCACTACTGGCTGTGGCAGCCGAGTAGCAATCTCCCAGAGCTTGGTGCGCAGTAGGGCTAGGACCTGCTCGCTCAGATGAGATTCAGCGAGCAGCTCGTCCTGTACCAGCACTGTCCATCCTTCGATGGAGTGCGATTCATAGGTGAATGACGAAAACTGTGTGCCAGGCGCGGCCTTGGCGATGGGGAGGATCAATAGGAGGGTAGATAGCAGCGTGAGGAGGCGCGGCATGCTGTCAGTCTACGCGGAACCGGTATCTTGCATGAGTGATCGTTGCCCTCCTCGGCCTAATTGCCTTTGCTCCTCAGGTGAATGCAGATATCGCAGCTGCAGAACGCCCCAACATCATTTTCATCTACTCCGATGATCATGCTGAAGCCGCGGTGTCAGCTTGTGGTTCGGAGATCACGCGTACACCGCGGTTAGATGAGTTGGCGGCGCAAGGAGTGCGCTTCTCACAGAGCTTCGTTGCTAACTCGATCTGTGGCCCAGCCCGCGCGACGATCTTGACTGGATTGCATTCGCATGCGAACGGTCGGGTGAGCAATGGCACGCCTTTCCGGGACGATCTTCCTAGTTGGCCGAAGTTGTTACTGGATTCGGGCTATCGCACGGCAATGTACGGGAAGTGGCACTTGCCGACTGATCCAAACGGTTTTGGTGATTGGGGAAAAGTTAGTAGTTACTACACACGTGGAGTTCAGACCGCGGAAGGATTCATAGAGCGGCGCGGTTATTCGACCGACTTGATCACCGATCTCTCGCTCGAATGGATTGACGGGCAGCCTAAAGATCAGCCTTTCGCGATCTGGATCAACTATCACGCTTCGCACCGCACTTGGTTGCCTGCGACGCGTTATCTCGGGCTTTTTGACGATCATGACATCCCTGAGCCGCCAACACTCTTCCCAGATTTTGGCGGCAAGTCTCCGGCTGCAGCGCTGACCCAAATGCGCATTTCAGAAGATCTCTTTCCGGCCTATGACCTGAAGCTTCCAGTTACCGGCGATCAAATTTTGGACAGGGCCGCAGAAAATCGTATGGCACCAATGACCAAAGAGCAGCGTGCTGCCTGGGATGATGCTTATGGTCTTAAGAATGCGGCCTTTGCAGAAGCCAGCCTTGAAGGGCAGGCATTGGTGCGCTGGAAGTATCAGCGCTACATCAAGGATTACCTGCGCTGCGTAGCAGCGATCGACGAGAACGTAGGGCGCATCACCGACTTTCTCGATGAGAAAGGTATGGCCGATAACACGATTCTGATCTACACCTCCGACCAGGGTTTCTTCCTTGGTGAAAATGGTTGGTATGACAAACGCTGGATGTATGAGCCCGCACTACGTACTCCTTTATTTATACGCTGGCCTAGCCAGATCCCGGCCGGACTCGTCGATGATCACTTGGTGCAAAACATCGATATAGCGCCGACCATTTTGGATTGGGCAGGTGTCGATGCACCAGAGGGTATGCATGGGCATTCGCTCGTTTCACTTGTATGTGGCGCAGCGCCGTTGGAGTGGCGTGACGCGATCTACTACCACTACCAGGAATACAACGAAGGGCGGACCGCGCATCGCGTGGCGGAGCACGATGGAGTCCGGACTACTTACGACAAGCTAATCCGTGTCTACCGTCATGACGCCTGGGAGTACTACGATCTCCGTAGCGACCCTTACGAGGAACACAACCGGATCAACGACCCAGAAGTTGCTGATCGGGTTGCGACGCTCAAGGCGCGCCTGGCTGAATTCAAGGTCGAGTTCGACGATCAGACGGGTAAACCTTACCGTGGGCCGGAATTGGACGAGGATTGAGTGTATGCGGATGCTCACCTAGAAGAGAATGTGCGTTAACCCACGATTCCGAATGACTTGTCTAAAACGAGTGCGCCGGACGCGCGGCATGGTTCTGCACACCATGGGGTGCCCTGGTTTGGTTAGAGCCCAGATCACTACGGATAAGAACTAATCAATGGGCTTGTACGAGGTGTAATCCAAAGGAATTCTCTGAACGACTTATGGTGAAGCGCCGTCTCATCCGAGGAGAAGTCCTACCCATCGAAAGACATTACGTTTAGAGCCCTCTTTACTGGG
>JAKVCF010000028.1 GCA_022447335.1 Planctomycetota bacterium
GGGGCTTTAACCGTTGCTCGCTCGACTTTCGCGAGCAGCGTGGTGCGGCTGCTGCAGGATCTGACTGCTGAGGACGAGGACGCAACTCCCTCGGACGGAAAAGAAGCGACTTCCTAGCTTAGATTGTGCTCGTTTGGCCGGAGGCTCGTTCCACCCGATTTGCTCACGATTTGTTAAAATGCTCGGCCCGTTTGAGGCTGTCCAATGGTGGAAATGCGATCTCTGGGCCTTAAGGTCCTCCTCCTCTGCGCCCCCGGACGCCTGCAAATCGAATCAGAGAATCATCATCGATGAGCGCTGTCAAACTGTACGTCAAGAACGGTTGCACGACTTCAAAGAAGGCCGTCGCCTACCTAGAAAAGAAGCAGATCGAGTTCGAGCCGGTCGACATTATGAGCACTCCGCCTGCGAAGAAGTTGCTTGAGAAGGCCGTCGACGCGACCGATCCAAAGGGTGCCTTTAACAAGCGCTCGAAGGGTTACAAGGATCAGGACATTGCGAACGCCGAGTTCAAAACCAAGAAAGAAGTCGTAGACCTGCTCCGAGCTAACCCGGACATGATCCGCCGCCCGCTGCTAGCGCGCGGTGAAAAGGCGATCTTGGGCTTCGACGAAGCTGATTACGCCACCTTCTTGCGGTAAAAGGACGAGTCGCCCGCATGGGTGAAGAATCGGCTCCGAATGCTCGCCTCGTGCGCGTCACGCGGCTTGCGGCCGGGCCCGCAAGCATGGGTGGCGATGCCGCCCCTGTGGAAGATTGGGTTGCTCACGAGGAGCCCCTCGAAGTTCGCGTTGCGGGCGCTCCGCTGGCTGTTCTGCTGCGTACGCCGGGGCAAGACCGTGAGTTGCTTGCTGGTTTTCTCGCGGCGGAGGGCATCGTGCGCGGCCCGGAAGACCTAGTCGGCATAGAGTCTTGTCGCGATCCGCAGAGCAATGCTCCCGAGCCGAATATCTGGAATGTCGCGCTTGCTCAAGGAGTGCCCTTTACGCCCGAGCTACGCCGTCTGTTGCCTGTCGGTTCGACTTGTGGCCTTTGCGGTGCGCGCACCATCGAGGAGCTCGAGCGCGAGTTGCCGACCGCGATCGATCATGGCGTACTCGAGTTAAGCGCAGACTACTTTGCGCGTGCGGATGCGGCTCTGCGCGATGCGCAGGCGATGCACCGCAAGACCGCTGGGAGCCATGGTGCCGGTCTATTTTCGTTGTCGGGTGAGCACTTGGCCTTTGCCGAAGATGTTGGCCGACACAACGCGGTAGACAAGGTGCTGGGAGCCCAACTGCTTGCCGGTACCTACCCGCTAGAGCGGCCTACTGTTTTGGAGGTTACAGGCCGGGTTTCCTTTGAAATCGTCCAGAAGGCCGCGCTTGGTGGCGTTGCGGTTGTGGTCGGGGCTGGAGCGCCTACTAGTCTCGCGGTCGATGCGGCGCACCGTACCGGGGTCGCCTTGTTCGGTCTTGCGAGGCCGGACCGCGTCAATTGCTACGCGGGCCGAGTCGCATGGCGCGACGCCGGCCCGCGTGAGCGACAGTGTGAGTCCTAGATCTCGCCTTCGATGTCGATTCCGGTGAGATCGTAGATGTTGTAGTCGCGCGCGACTTCACGTGTGACGTCTATAACGCGTCCGGTGCCGAGACGCTCGACGTACGTGACCGCGCCTGCTTCGCTGGAGCCATCTTTAAAGTGCAAGCGGACGACACTTTTCGTGTGTGCAACTTTCAGTTTGGCGATGAGCTCTTCGATCGAGGGGAGTTCGTTTTCAGGGACGCGGCGGACCATTTTGAAGTGATGAATTCGGGAGAGAAGATCAAGCCAGTGACATCGAAGGCGTCTTGCTTGACGCAAGCACGCCTGATCGGAGGAGAAGAGTCGACCAGCTTTCGAAAGAAGAGTTGTCTCGTTCGGCGAGCGAGATGAGCTCGGAGTAGGGCAGGAACTCGCCGGCCAGGTTGTCCGTCTCGCGAATGAGAAGTTCGGAAGCCTGGGCAGGAGTAAGCACAAGGCGGTAGACCACGCCGACGTGGACTGCACCGACCTCGGTCGTGTCGTCGTTGAGTAGCCCGAGCGGCTCGAGATGATGGGGGCCCACGGGAAGAACGAGCTCTTCTTCGAGCTCACGTTCACAGGCTGCAGCGAGTAGGCCATCGACCCCGTTTGACTCGATGTCACAGGGGTTGATATGGCCGCCTACTCCAATAGAGCGCTTGCCGTGCAGGCGTGCCTCGCCACCAGTGAGCCGGGTCATAGTGAAGACGGTATCTTCACAAGTGACAGCGACGTAGGGGATTGGCTGCTTCCAGGTCGGCGTGATTTCGGCCGCACGGCGCTCGACGAAGAAGCCGGTTTCGCGTGAGATTTCTAAGAGTTGCTCTTCGAATTCATCGCTTTGGAGTGGGGCCAGACCGTGCACGGCGGCCTTGGCAAACAGGGCCGAGCGCGGAACCACCCAGACAAACTCCATGCGGCTTTTGTACCAGGAATTCGAGATCTAGCAAGGCGAGTGGCGCATTTTCCCCAACTTGTTGAGTTCTTGTGGAAAATGCACCCCCATATCTAGTGCCACGAGGGGTAGTGGTTCGTGTATTAGCGGCGGATTGGTCCCGCATTCAGGTTCCGCACGGGAGAGTGAGAGCTGCCCTGTAAGCCGGATTCTGTGCCACCCGCCGAAGCGGGGCGACGACCATTTCTCTGCGAGTCGTGTTGCCACGGCTCTGAAACGCCCTACCCGGAGGTTATGACGGCGCGGGCCGCGCCTTCCCTCCCTACATGGGCTTTCTCCTAGTGGGGTTTACCCTGCCACGCCTGTCACCAGGCGCGCGGTGCGCTCTTACCGCACCCTTTCACCCTTACCGACGACCGAGGTCGAAGGCGGTTTGCTTTCTGTGGCACTTTCCCTGGGGTCGCCCCCGGTGGCCGTTAGCCACCACCATGCCCTTTGGAGTCCGGACTTTCCTCGACGGGGCGAACCCGCCGCGGCCGCCCGGGCAGCTCTCGTGAGCATTCTAGCCAAGCTGGGCTAATTTAGGTGGAGGTACTCGCGCAGCAGAACTACTGCCGCGGTGGAATCGAGAAAACCCTTAGCCTTTTTCTTGGAATAGCCGGCCTGTCGCCACATGGCCTCAGCTTCCTTGGTGGTGTGGCGTTCGTCGATCTCTTCAATTTGTGTCTCTTCTGGAAGCTTCTCGCGCAGCGCGGACAGGAACAATCGCACCCGATCGACTTGCGCGCCCTCTCGCCCATCTGGCAAGTAGGGCATGCCGATCAGGACAACCGGCACCTCGCGTTTAGCAACGATATCAGCGATTCCTTGCACAGTGATGGCAAGCGATTCGCTAACGATAGCGGGTAGAGGCTGCGCGGTAATGCCAAGAGCATCACTCAAGGCTAGGCCAGTGCGCTTGCCACCGTAATCAATTGCGAGTACACGGCCGGCCATCAGAGCAACTCCGTGTTGCCTTCTTCCTGCAGGCGTTCGACGAAACGCTTCACTTCTTCGGCGCGTGCGCGTGGTGCGACGAGGATGGCGTCTTCGGTGTGCACAATTACGAGGTCGTTAAGCCCGAGCACGGCGACGGTCTTCTTGGTGCGTGAGTAGGCGAGAACGCCTTCAGCTTCCTCTGCCAGTAGCGAACCACCGGCTGGGAAGATCTGCACGTTGCCAGTTCTGTCTGGCCCGATTTCTTCGAACAGAGCGCGCCATGAACCCACATCGTTCCAGTGATAGGGTGCGCGTAGAACGCGGACCTGATCGTGTTGTTCGAGAATCGCGATGTCGACTGGCAGAGAGGGAAGGTCGGGGTAAATCTCGTGCAGCGCGTCTTTGCGCGAGGTGGTATCCACGCCCGAATCGATGATGGAGCGGACCGCGCGGTAAATTTCCAGCTGATACTTCTCGAAGCAGTCGAGGATCGAATCGGCACGCCAGACGAAGATCCCGGCGTTCCAAAGGTAGCCACCCGACTTCAGGAAGCTGGTGGCGCGTGATGTACTCGGTTTCTCTGTAAAGGCATTGACTGTATGCACGGGGATGCCGTCTATCTCTTCGATAACCTTCCCTTCGTGGATATAGCCGTAACCGGTCGCAGGGTAATTTGGTTGAATACCGAAGGTCACCAGAGTGCCACGCTCCGATGCTGCTTCAGTGCCTGCGACGAGGCTGCGTTGAAAGTCGGCGTCTGGGTGAATCGCGTGATCGGCCGGAAGGACTGCCAAGGTCGCATCGGAATCGACGGAGGCGACTGTAGCCGCAGCTAGCGCCGCGCAGGCCGCGGTGTTGCGCGCGCAAGGCTCGATCAAAATCTGTTCATCGGGTATGTCTGGGCAGACCGCGCGCACGCCGTCTATTTGTGCGGCGTTGGTGCCGATCCAGATCCGTTCGATGGGGGTTACCGGTTTCACGCGCGAGACTGTCTCAGCAAGCATTGCTTGGCTTCCGAGAATCGGAAGCAATTGCTTGGGTCGATTCTTGCGACTTTCTGGCCAGAACCGCGTTCCGGACCCACCGGCCATGATGACGGAGTGCAGCATCTTGCCGGAAAGGCTAGCCGCGGTCCGGGTCTTCGTGCAATGGGAAGATCGGAGAGCTGCCGCTGGGACGGCGTTCCGGTGAGGGAATCCAGAGCGGTTTTGGCACTTTTGGCAGCTCGCGGCCAAGAATCTTGCGCACTGAGCGCGGCGCAAGTTGCAGCCGATCGATGGGGCCGAAGATCTCCTGTTCGACGAAGAGATCGAGGAATTGAGAGAGTAGTGGAAGATCGGTGACCGGTAGCCCGAGAAGCAGCATCACGCGACGGAGAGTGACCTTGAGCTGCACAAAGCCGTCGAAGTAGATCCAGCCTTTGCCTTCTACGTTCAGTAGGTCGTGACGAAGTTGGAGTTCCTCGATGCGCACGCGTGCATCGCCGTCCATCCGAAACTTCACTGTGCTTTCGCGAAAAATTGGTGGATCGACACCGAGTAATCCCCAGATCTGTTCGAGTACAGGGACCGTGGTCAGCCTCCCTTCTTCTATATCGAGACGTCCGCGGCCACGGTAATCGAGTACCGCGAGACTGTTTGAGTCGATTTCGGCCCAGCCGCGCAACACGCCACGTGCGCCGGCGTCAAGATTCAGCTGGCGCTGCAATTGAGCGAGTTGCAAGTCGCCGAACTCGATCTGTGCCTCGATTGGAACCTTGGGGGTCAACCCAATCAAGAGGTGGCCTGGACCGGTGCCATTTTGTTGTTGTTCGCGCACGCGCATCCATCCGCCTAGAGCGTCGGCCCGTACGCCTTCAAAAGAGATTTTGTCAGGGTGCACGACGACCATGCCTTGCGCGTTGCGAATCGGCACGTCCGCCACTACGGCCCGACCGTCTTGTATGCGCAGTTCGGCTTCGACACCCGTTTCTTCGCGCCAGTCAAAGCTTTCAATGGTGATGCGAGCTGACCCTTCGCGAATACCAGGCGGCCCATCAGCGCGAAAGTTGCTGAGTAAGACCTCGCCTTGGAGTAGCTGTAAACGTGCTGGATTGCCTTCTTCCTTGATGTAGTGCACCTCCACCGAGCGTGGGCCAATTCCTCCCTCGAGGCCGAGTGCAGTCAAAGAGGTCACAACGTTTGGTCCCAGCAGTTGGAGGATTTCCCGACTGAGCCGAATTCCATGCGCAGAATCCACGACCGCCGAAAGCTCCTGTCGATCGGCGCCAAAGTAAAAGACCAGGTCGTCGACCTCGATCCATCCGCTGCCTTGCTCTAGTCGGAAGCTTGGGGCTTCGAGTCGACCCTCCGAAACTAGGATCTCTCCATAGAGCTCCAGTGGATCGGTGCTGTCTGGCAGGAGAAGACGAAGTGGATCGAACTTCAGTTTGGCTGCCAGCGGGTTTTCTCGTTCGTTACGCCATTCCAGTAACAGGTCGCTGGTTACGTCAATCTGCAGAGGGCCGAGGATCTCGTCGATTTGCAGCAGATGTACTATTGCGGTGACTACAGCGGCCGGAAGCTGTATGCCTTCACTGGTTGCCGTGATGCCAGCGGTATCATCTGAGAGGCTATCGAGATTGACTTGGACCGCACGCCCGCTGAACTTAGCGTCGAGCTGCGGCGCGACGAAGGCGTGCGTGTCTTCACTGCCGGCAAGTTGGAAATCGCCAGTTAGCTGTTGCACGCCAATGAAGGGCACAAAAACGTTGCCCAGCGCAGTTCCCCAATTCATTTGCATGGCGCGTCCGCGTACATCGAGCAGATACTGCGCAGCCTCGGAGGTGGGTGCTTGGTGGTACTCAAGTTTCAGTGAGCTATCACCGCTGGGGGAGAACTGTGAGAGCCAGCTTGGCAGCTGCAGCCTTTCGACCAACGTGCGACGGGTGCGCAGATCGGGGGCAGGGTTTGAGACATTCAGCACCGCACGAATCCCGGGATATTCTTCGCCTTCGCAGTCACGGATCTCGCCGTAGACCTGCACCGGTCCACCCGGCGATTGCCCGTGCGCGTCGAAGGATGAATAGCCTGCAGTCCAGAAGTACTCCACCTCGTCAATCAACAAGGGAATAGGCATCTCTTTTGGTCGCATCTGCACGCCGCGAGCGACTCCGCCAATGGTGATGCCTATGTGCTCTCGCGCGTGGTTCGCGCGAATTCGCAGGTCGACGTCTCCAGTGCCTCCTTGGGGAATGCCCAGTTGGCGCCAAAGCTCAGCGATCTGCGGCGTGCCTGTTGCTGCTGCGCGGATTTCACGATTGATGGCAATGTCTCGTCCGGCGATGTCCAAGTAGACCCCGCTGTCATCTGTGCGAACCTCCACCACACCTCGCCCTTCCATGGTGCCCGCCCCTGCTTTGCCGCGCACATCCATCAAAAGCCAGCGTCCAGCTGCGACAAAGTCGCCTGACTCGGCTTGCACAGGATAAGGGAAGGCAGGCTTTTCTCCTGTGCTGGTTGCAATGCCGCGATAGCGCATATGCATGCCGCTGGTGTCAGCGTGTACTGCCCAGCCCAGTTTTTCGCCTTGTCGCCAGTCGAGCGCAAAGCGCGCCTCAGGGCCGCCGCGCACTTCGAGGGCTTCGAGGATTTCAGCAGTCACCGGGTGCAGGAGGCGCAACCAGTCCAGGCGATTTTGGTCGACCAATACCGCCGTACTGTCGCCGCGCATCGTCAACCAGGCGCCGCCTTCTTCTGGCCACTGCATACGACCTTGTGAGAGGACATGGAAATCTTCGTCGACGAGTGCACGAAGCTCGGTGCGTACGCCTTCACGCAGGCCACCACTGGCGTGCAGCTGGATCTGCGACAGATGCAGTGGCGGTTCAGTGATCTCAGCACTCGCATTCTGCAAGCTGAGTTGGAGCTCACTTTGCAGGGCTTGCCCAGGAGCTTGATGTGCAGCCAGGCGGAAGGAGTACTGGCCGGGGCGTACTTCGATGCCGCGCAGCGCTTCAATGTCCTGCGGGCGCCAGGCATCTTCGGCGCGCGAATTCTCGCCTTCGAGTTGGAACCACCAGTTGTCGAGCTCGGCCGAGGCTTTAGCGCGCACCGCTGATTGCACTGGCTCGAGCATGCGGCCTTCCAGATGCACATCGCTGCGCATCTGTGACAGCTTCCCGTGCAACCGCTCGACCTTCCAGGCCAGTACGGAATTACCAGCCGTGCGCCAGACAAGGCGTCCTCCGGTTACCAAGAAAGCCAGCTCAGGGAGCTCTTGGGCTCCACGGTCTTCCAGCGTGGGCAGTCGGCGCAGTAACTCCTCGTCGAGTTCGATTTGAGGCCCCTGCAGCTCAACTAGCCAGGGTTTGCCGAACCCGGGCGTGAACGGCATCTGCCCCAAATGCATCTTGGTTTGTGGGGCCAGCAGGACTTCCTGTCCGTTGAGGCGCAGTCGTACATCATTAAGCTCGACGCGGCCGAGCGCCCAGCTGAACTTGGCCGAATCAGCCGTCAGCTTAAGCTTTAGCCCTTGCAACTCGACCTCTTCGACCAGCCAACTCGAGGGCATGGGCAGACGTATCCAGCCGGAGGTGAAAACCAACAGGCTCAGGAGTACGACTAGGCGCGAGCGTTTGAGCAAAAGCTAATATGCGGGAAGAGGCGCGCGGGTGCGGTTATCCGCGGGGCTCGAGGCGGTGTCGTGGTAGACGCGCTGCACGCGAGCTCCGATAGAACATGTGACTTCATACGGAATAGTGCCGGCCACATCGGCAATTTTTTGGGCGCCTAGGCATTCATTTCCGTCTTGGCCGATGATGGTTGCTGTGTCGCCAACCTTAATGCCGGGCACATGTCCCACATCGATGGTGCAGTAATCCATTGAGATTGCGCCGACGATGGGGCAGTGGCGGCCGTGCACCAGTACTGAGGCTTGGCCAGATGTGCCGAGTCGGTAGGGTACGCCGTCTGCATAGCCGATCGGCAGTGTGGCGAGGCGTGTAGGTCGCGACGCAATCCACTGTCCGTCGTAGCCGACCGCCTGACCGGCCGGAATATCCTTCAGAAAGACAATCTGCGCGTGTAGCGAAAGCACTGGGCGCAGTGTGTGTGCAGCGGTGAGCTCGTGTGGGAGGATGCCGAGAAGAGCAATTCCTGGCCGCACCGCATCGCCGAGGGGTCTGAGTCCGCTGAAGAGTGCCGCTGAGTTTGCGCCATGCACCGCCGGAACCTCTATGCCTGCGGCTCGAATTTGGGTAATAGTTGATTGGAAGCTTTGCTGTTGCTCCAAGGAGCGCCCACTTTGCATGCCGTCACGTGCTGCAAAGTGCGTCATGACTCCGCGTAGCGAGAGGCCGGGTTCACTTGCGATAGTGCGTGCCACTCGCAGCGCCGCTTCTGGCAGCACTCCGAGGCGGGTCATGCCGGTATCAATCTTGAGGTGTACGCCGAGTAGGCGCCCCTGTTTGCGAGCAAAGGCGCCAAGCGCGCGTGCACGACCTTCCGAGTGCACGCCCACCTCGATGTCGTGGCGCAGCAGTGCGGGCAGTTCGGCGTCGATTACGGCTCCGAGTACCAGTAGTGGTACACGCACGCCGGCCTCGCGCAATTCGAGCGCTTCGCCGCTGTCGCCGACACCAATGCGCTCGACGCCTTCATCAGCGCAGGCCAGTGCGAGGCGTCGAGCGCCGTGACCATAGGCATTAGCTTTCAGCACCGGCCATACTCTTGCGCTACCCGCCAAGGCACGCGCGACCGCCAGGTTCTCACGGAACGCGGTCAGATCAATGCGTGCCCAGGCCCGATGCCGTCTGCGCATGCGAATGAGTTTATCTTCCTCGCAGTCCCATCAAACCCTCTCGCTTCATGCCTTCGAGCGCGCGCACGGCCAAATGCGCGGCCAAACTGCCAGATCGGGTTGCGAGTTCCTGTTCGGAGACCTCGTGGGCTGTGAGGTGGGTGGCGATGCGTTTTTCGATCGAGCCTAAAAAAGCCATGCGGGTTGGGTGTTCCTTGAGCCACGCGCGCATTCGCGCCGGGTCGTCGCCTACCACGGCCCAGGCTAGATCCAGGCGCGGGATCACACTGCGTAGCACGATCGGTACAGCTTTCTCGACACCAAGGTAGCTGCCGGCCAGTGCCAGGCGTAATTGTTCCGCTTCGCGGACTTCTTCGTATTGCTCACGAATCAGGGCGTAGATCCCCCTGTGGAGCCGGCTCGGAATGGGAGAGCGAATCGAGTCGTCTTCGAGCAGATTGCGCAGGAAAGCGATCGCTTCGACGTCCGAAATCCCGAACTCACGTTGCGAAGCCCAGAGATCTGCCAAACGAATGCCCTCGTAGAGATTTCCGTCTCGATCGCGATAATTGTGCTCGAAATAGGCAGCGGCTTCCTGGATCAGTGGGTCGAAGTCGAGTTCGGCTTCAAGGCGGGCCAGCCAGTATTTCGGCTCGGGGAACTCGCCGCGCAGCATTGCTTCGATGCGCGCGCGCGATGAAAGCACCCTGTCTTCCGGGGCGAGTAGTGCTTGGCGGCCCGATGACCACGCCCAGTGTTGCTCAGGAAGCCACTCGGGATCAATTCCGTACTTTTTGGCGAAACGCTTCCAGCTGCTCTTTTTGCGCGTGACGTTTTTGGTACGCAATTTCAGTGCAGGTGCATACTCTTTTGCGTCAAATGCGGGTAGATCGCGGCTTCGTAGCGTTTTTGGGCCACTTTTAGCTGTTTGCAGCGCGGCTAATATGCGCAGCTTTGGGTGCTCGGCGTCGAAGACATAGGACTCGATCGAGGCCGCCATTTCACGATGATCAGCATCGTCGAACTGATCCCACCGTTCCCATGCGCGGGTCAACCGTGGATCTTCTTGTGGGCCCCGCGCGCCCCCTTCCTGCACGACTGCAAGTGGAGTATTAAGGGTCAAGGCGAGGGCGAGGCCAAACATTCTGTCTCTGATATCGGTGCCGAACGCAGTGCGGTGGATTCATGTTCGCACGATCTGATTCCGCATCCAATCTTAAAATGTCTGCCGAATTTTGAGGTTTCCGCATTGACGCGACGGATGCAAAACGGTCAAAATCAGGTGCGTAGGGGGTGATTAAGCCCTCTGTAACATTTTCACCCTCATTCTCCTTGCCGGTTCGGCCGGCAAATAACCTGAAAGGAAACATGGCTGCTCGCAAGAAAGCTACAAAGAAGAAGGCCGCGAAGCGTCCTGCCACCCGCAAGAAGGCCGCTAAAAAGAAGGCCACAAAGCGTCCCGCCGCTCGCAAGGCAAAGGGTCGTGGCAAGAAGAAGGCTGTCGCTGGCATGATCATCTCGAAGAGTCGTACTAAGGCTGCTGTCGAAAACTGCAACGTTTCGTCGGAGTTCTACGAAGCGCTGGACAATTTCGTCCGCGATGCGATCGCGAACGCCGAGAAGCGCGCCGCTGGCAACAAGCGCAAGACCCTGCGTTCGCAGGATCTTTAAGCCTTTCGGGGCTCGCGGGTTTTGACCCGCGCAACGAGCGGCACGCCTTTCGAGGCGTGCCGCTCTGCGTTTGTCTGCGCGCTGCAGCGGCTAAGTGTTTGGGCGAAAGGCTGCAGCCCGAAGATAAAGCGGTTCAGCTGGGTTAAGTGCATCGATGCCATGACCGTCGATCGACACGCCTCGAGCGCAAGCAAGTTGAAGCAAGCGTGCAGCGGTGGGCGTGTAACTAGCAGGATCAAAGTCCGCAAGCGCATCGAATAGTCGCGCATCACATATAACCTTCTTGTCTGCGAGTCGAGGGCGCAGTTCTTCGATTGTGCAGACGCGTGGTGTTTGCATGATCGTGACATGATTCTGTTCAGCGATACCCACACCGTGGTAGACCTCTCCGCGGTATGCATCGAGCACGATGTGCGTTTCGACGCCATCTTCCATCGCGGCGTCAAAGCTGCTGATCCCTCCGGTGGGGACGTGGAGCGCATAAGCGAGTGTGCGCGCTGCTGTGCAAGCGATACGCAAGCCTGTGTACGAGCCCGGGCCGACGCCGACGATTACGCCCGCAAGCT
This sequence comes from Planctomycetota bacterium, assembly GCA_022447335.1. Classification (GTDB taxonomy): domain Bacteria; phylum Planctomycetota; class UBA1135; order UBA1135; family UBA1135. The sequence continues at coordinate 11,431 of JAKVCF010000028.1, forward strand.
GTGATGGCTCGAGTTGCGCGTCCTTAAAGAGTGTATCGATCTCATGCAGCAAGGCTCGGCCTCGTTCGCCGACAAAGCTGCGCGTGAGTCGCCGACCGTCCTCGCAGAGTAGTGCCAGACTGCAGGGGTCAGACGAAAGTTCGAGTGCCAAAAGGCCACGCATTAGGCCAGGATTTCGTCGGCCTCAGCTGCGACGCGCAGTTTTTCGATGGCGAGTTCGACTTGCTCTTCGGTCCGTGCTTCGACCATCAGGCGTAGTTTCAGTTCAGTGCCCGAGAAGCGCACAACGGCACGGCCATTGCCAGCGAGCTCAGCCTCGACTAGTTTGCATGCGTCTGCAAGCTGCGGTAACTCTTCGAGCGGTGCGCGACGCACTGCGTCCAGGCTGAGTAGCTTTTGTGGTAGGTCTACGTAGCCCTTGGCAAAATCTTCTGGACCAAGCTGTGCGTTGCGCAATTCCTGGCATACCTTGAGCAGGGTGTAGAGGCCATCGCCGCGGAAACCGTGTTCATCTCCAAACAGCATATGGCCGGACTTCTCGCCACCTAGGGTGTAGCCGTTCGTACGCATTTCTTCGGCGACGTAGCGGTCACCGACTTGGGTGCGTTCAAGGTGAAGATCACTCTGAAGCACCCACTGTTCGAGAGCGAGGTTGCTCATAATAGTTGCGACGAGTGTTTGCTTGACAAGTGCGTCGTGTGCACCAAGTAAATCGGACAGGCCAGCTAGGATGCCGTCGCCGTCCAAGATGCGCCCTTTACCGTCGATCAACATAGCGCGGTCACCGTCACCATCGACCGAAACGCCGATCCAGCATCCGTGCTCGATGATGGCTTTTGCTGCGGCTTCCGGGTGGAGCGCTCCGCAGCCATCATTGATGTTGCGGCCATCGGGCTTATCGTGGATTGTGACCGCTTCGCCGCCGAAAGCGTGCACGACGCGTCCGGCGATTTGCGAGACCGCTCCGTTCGCGCAATCGATGAGTACACGCCGGCCGCCCAGATCGAGATCGGGAAAAGCCTCCAGTCGCAACCATCCGATGTAATCACCGAGTAGGTTCTTCGCACGCCTGATCGCGCCTGGTTCAGCTGCGTCTTTAATCTGTTCTTGAGAGAAAAAGGCAGCTTCAATGGCTGCTTCTCGATCGTCATTCAGTTTGGAGCCATCCATTCCAAACAGCTTCACACCGTTATCAGCCGCTGGATTGTGCGATGCTGACACCATGATTCCCGCCGTGTACTTGCCAGCAGTTGTCAGGTAGGCCACTGCCGGAGTGGGTGCGAGGCCGACCACATCGACACAGACGCCACCGCGTGCGAGGCCGTCTGCGAGTGCTGCGACCAAAGTTTCTCCACTTTCGCGACCATCGTGACCGATAACAATTGATGCGCCGGAGCTTTCAAGCTGACTCGCCAGCGCGAAGCCAAAGGCCTCGAGGGTGGGGCTCGTCAGTGGCTCCTGGCCTGCGCGTCCGCGGATGCCATCAGTACCGAAGAGTTGTCGGCTCATACTTAGTCGAGCTTCTGAAGTTTGACCGTCCGCGATTCAGGCTCCTCGGAAAGAGGTGCCAGCGTCACGGCGTGCTTGAGGGCCTGAAGGCGCGCCGAATCAGCAAGTTCGTTGCGATCGCGAATCACCCAATTGATCGGAAGCTCCTGCCCGGTTGTTGCGCCGGCAGGAAGATCGTCCAGGTGGACGAAGAACACAATCGATTCACGCAGCTCCGCCTCGGTCGGCGGCGGGTCGATGTCTACGTGATGTCGATACTTCACCTCGAACTGGCAGCCGCCGTAGCTGTTGGGCTGGATCTGCCAGGAGGTGCTAGGGTCGTTCGGGTCGCCTAGCATCAGCAGGTCTGCAGGGGGCACGATGACGAAAGGTAGTACCACAGTTCGGTATACCGGAATCACCAGCTGCACGTTCTCTTGTTCGATCGTGAGCCCTGCCTCGAGTGCGCGTTCCGAGAGCTTCAGCGAAAGTCGGACTTCATTTTCTTGCGGCGCCACGCGTAGCGGCTCAAACAGGTCCTGGGCGAGTTCCTTGTTCAAATCCTTTGCGTTGGCGATGGCGTCGCCCGGCCCAGTAAGCGTGACGACATTGGGCTCGAAGTAAAGTTCACCATAGGCCGGAGTGAGATGGTCTGGGAAGGCTTCAGCTTCGACCAGATCTATCAGTTCAAGCCCCAGCGCAAGTTCATCTGACTCAATACGACGCAGGCTGAGGGCGAAAGGCTCGTTCTCAGCCGTTGCAAGGAGACGATCTGCACGAGTCTCATCCGGCCATACGATTTTTTCGATTTCACGGCGGACCTGAACGCTGCCAATGTCCACGGCGCTGGCGACATCGCTTTGCGTGACGACCAGCTCGGCGCGTACTCCACCTGCGAGGAAGTCTTGGACGTCGCGTCGAATGCCTTTGAGCTCAATGCTGCGCACTTCGCCTGGCCGTGGGTCGATAAGCTGCCATCCATCCGGGATTGAAACGAGAATCGACAGCGCATCGGTCGCTGTGCCGGGCTCAGTCACAATTTGAAATTCACGACTTTCCGGTAGGGCAATGCCCTGATGCACGCGCCACCAGACGACTAATGCCAGGGCGAGCGCAAATAGTTTACGGCCCAGGTCTCGGGTTAGTGCAGGGAGGGCGCGTTTCATGCGGCGGAACTCGAATTACTCGAAGGCGGCTCCGATTCGGGCGATGTTTCAGCGACGACTGGAACCGGAACTTCTTCGCTTTCTTCCGCCTCGGCGTCGGCTGGTTCCTCGCGGAGGAGTTCGATCAGACGGGCTTCTAGCTCTTTGAGTGGGATGGCTTCAAACAAACGGCCATTGCTAGCTAGTGAGACACGACCGGTCTCTTCAGAGACCACCAATGTGATTGCGTCAGTTTCTTCGGTCAGGCCAATGGCCGCACGGTGGCGCGTTCCCATGCGGCGTTGCACTTCAGGGTTAGTAGTCAGTGGAAAGAGTGCTGAGGCCGCAGTGATCTTGCCGCTCTGCAAAATGACCGCGCCATCGTGGAGCGGGCTACCTGGGAAAAAAATGGTCTCGAGCAGAATGCTCGAGCAGAGGCTATCGAGCGGCACCGCGTTATCGCGGTAGGGCGCAAGCGGGACGCCTCGCTCAAAAGCCAGTAGTGCGCCGGTACGTTCTTGTGCCATATGTCGGGCTGCACCAACGACGGCAGATACTGTCTCGTTGACGTCTTCGTCGTTGCGGCGAAATAGTGATAACCACCCCGACCCGCCAATCCGTGCCAATCCTTGGCGCAGCTCGGGTTGGAAAAGCACGATAATGAGCACCACCAAGGAAGGGGCGATGCTCGACAGAATTTCCTGAATTACTGGCGCGCTGTCGGTGCCGAGAAGTATTTGGTAGAGCACAAAGGCGGCCAGGAAGAATCCTGCTAAGCCGCGTAGCAGTCCAAAGCCGCGTGTACTGCGCAAGAAGCGTAGGCCGGCATAGATCGCCGCCCAGAGCACTGCCACTTCGATGGCGGTGACCGGGTTTCGGAACTCGTTGAGGAAGTGCATAGACGGCGGCCAGGCAAGTGCGTCTCGGCCGCGCTCAGTCGGCGTCAACGATCGGTGCTCCCGGGGGAAGTGCGGAGGGCGCTTGTGCTGCGATGCCTGCAGCAACGCGCGCAGCGTCCCAAAATTTCCCCGAATGCAGCCGGAGGGTCGTCACCCCCTGGTGGATGCATGATGACGCGGCTCCGGCTGTGCCGCAATCGCGTTCCTCCGTGCTTCGTTCGGGCAGCAAATCAGCTTGGAAGCTTTTGCGGCTGGGGCCGACCAGGAGCTCTAGGCCCAGCGCTCGGAGGCCGCCGACCGAGGCGAGTAGGGCGCAACTTTGCTCGGAAGTTTTTGCGAAGCCGATTCCGGGGTCTAGTAGCAAGCGTTCCTTGGGAACTCCGGCGTCGAGGGCGTCGGCCGCACGGGGCGCGAGTTCATCCGCGATCTCGCCCAGCAGGAAGTGATAGTTGCAATGCGTACGCATATTTGCGGGCGCTCCTCGCATGTGCATCAGCGTGAGCCAGGTGCCCTCGTGCGAAGCGCAGACTTCGGCCATGTTTGGATCTTTGAGTCCGCTGACATCGTTGATCATGCGAGCTCCGGCGCTGAGGCAGGCGTGTGCGACTGCGGCCGAGCGGGTGTCGATTGAAAGAGGCTTGCCTAGTGGTAGAAGGGCTTCGATTGCCGGTAGTAGTCGATTTAGTTGAATCTCATCGGCGATTGGATTCGCGCCTGGACGAGTGGATTCGGCGCCAAGATCTAGCCAAGCTGCGCCCTCTGCAATAGCGACTTCGGCCCGAGTAGTGATTGCATCGACGTTGTCGAGCTCACCACCATCTGAGAAGGAATCCGGCGTTAGATTCAGCACCATCATCCATTCGACTGGCCGCTGTGGCGGGGTCACGTAGGCGAGCATGGCTTGACGCAGATGGCCGACGCCTTCGGAGATTATTTGAGGTGCGCCGGAGCCGTTCAGGAAGTCTGATGACGGGCGCAGCGCGATACTGCCGTCTGGGAGTTGGCGTGCTTCGTTTAGCCCAAGGCAGGCTAGCTCTGAGAGTTGCTCGGCCGACAGTGTTGGCCAAGAAGTTCGCCACCAGCCGCTAGCTAAAGGCAGTGGTTGGTGGCGTGCGCGGAGCCGAGATGCGAGCGCCCGCAAGCGAAGCGCGCTAGGCTGGCCCGCCGCCCGGTTGCGGCTTTGGCGGGATAGGTGGCGCGGGCGGTGCCGGCGGCGGAGTGGCCGACTCAGGCATCGGAGCAATGGTTTCCGGAGCGGTTGGCGGCAATGGTGGTGGCGAGCCATTAGGCGAGTTACTCGCTTCCGGGCGTAGTTCACCTGGAGGCATGCCTTCGTAGAGTTGACGCACTTCCTTACCTGTGATCGTTTCGAACTCGAGCAGAGCCTCGGTGATGCGGTGCATTGCTTCTAAGTTGCCACGGATGATGGCTTCCGCGCGGCATTGAGCCTCGCGCAGCATGCGCTCGACTTCTTCGTCGACTCGCCTGGCGATCGCATCCGAGTGTTCGCGACCCATGTTGAATTCATTGCCAAGGAAGTCCGATCCAGAGCGTTCCGAGAGATTGATCGGTCCGATAGCTTCCGACATGCCCCAGCGCGTGACCATAGCGCGGGCCAGGCCCGTCGCGTGTTGGATATCGGAAGTCGCTCCCGATGTGATGTCGTCGCAGAAAACCTCTTCCGCCACCCGGCCACCGTAGCTGACAGCTAGGCTGTCAAGTGCTTGGTTACGTGTGTAGTGTAGGCGGTCCTTTTCGGGCAAGAACATTGTGACACCCAGTGCCATGCCACGCGGAATGATCGTCACTTTGTGTAGTGGCTCAGTGTGATCGAGTAGTAGATTTACTAGCGCGTGCCCCGCTTCATGAAAAGCGGTGATGCGCTTGTCTTCGACTTCCATGACACGGGACTTCTTAGCGCGACCAAAGCGCACTTTGTCGCGTGCCTCTTCGAGATCTTCCTGGCGTACGTAGGCATGCTCACGCATTGCAGCGACTATCGCAGCTTCATTCACTAGCGCGGCTAGCTCAGCACCAGAGAATCCTGGCGTGCCGCGTGCAATATCTGCAAGGTTGACCTCAGGGGCCAGTTTCACATTGCGCGTGTGCACGCGTAGAATCTGTTCGCGGCCGCTTACATCGGGTAGATCGATGACGATTTCGCGGTCAAAGCGGCCCGGACGTAGAAGTGCTGGATCAAGCACGTCGGGGCGGTTGGTGGCGGCGATGACTATGATGTTGACATCGGTCCCGAAGCCGTCCATTTCGACGAGGATGGCATTCAGCGTTTGCTCGCGTTCGTCGTTGCCGCCGCCCATGCCACTTCCACGTTTGCGGCCTACGGCATCGATTTCATCGAGGAAGATGATGCAAGGCGCTGACTTGCGAGCTTGCTCGAATAGGTCGCGCACTCGGCTTGCGCCTACACCAACGAACATCTCAACGAAGTCCGACCCGCTGATCGATACGAAGGGCACGTCAGCTTCGCCGGCGATGGCCTTCGCGAGCAGTGTCTTGCCGGTACCGGGCGAACCCACTAGCAGTACGCCGCGCGGAATGCGTCCGCCCAGGCGCTTGAACTTATCGGGGTTCTTGAGGAACTCGATGATCTCGGCAACTTCCTCTTTGGCTTCTTCGATTCCGGCTACATCGGCAAAGGTGACGCCGGTGCGGTTTTCGGTGTTGTAGACCACCGCACGCGAGCGGCCGAAGTTCAGTAGGCCTTGACCTTGACCGCGCATCTGGCGCGACATGAACCACCAGATCACAGCAATGAAGAGCAGGATTGGTCCGAAGCTGAACAGGAACACCGTGAAGCCGCTAGCGCCTTCGGTCTTAAGGCCATCAACTAGGTCGAAAGATCGCTCAGTAATGGGGAAGTTTGTGCCTTCAAGAAGGGCGTAGACTTCAGCTAGGTCGAGCGTGCTCTGATCGCCCGCCAGCTTGGCGTAGTGCAATCCTGTTTGATCGACATAGCTCAGGAAGGCTTCCTGGCGCTGAACCACTATGCCCTTCGGATCGGCCGGGTTTGCTGGTTCTCGGACTGATAGAACGAAGAGCTCGCGTGGTAGGAAGGCGCCTGTCGCTGCGCGCTGCTCGATCTCGGAGAGGCGTAGTGGTTGACTTTCTAGTAGCTGGGCGCGTGCTTTGAGTTCTTTTACCTCGGAGTGCAGTTCGCTGCGCGCCGCCACCTTGACGTTGAAGGGTTGGTCTTTCTCGCGTTTGGTGTTTGCGCGCAGAGTGCCGATGAACTTGTTGTCACTGTCCTTCGCGACGATTTCAGCTACTCCACCGGTGTAGAGCTCGTAGAGCAGAGCATCTTCGGTGATTTCATCCGTGCCTCGCTCACTGCCCTTAACGGCCAGAAAGATAAGCACGGCCAAGAAGATCACTGCGAAGGGCAGGGACGATCGGCGTTGCCCGTTTTCGCCGGGATCCCCGGACGGTTGAGGATTCTGTTGGTCGTTCATCGTTGTTTCGTCGGTGCGGCGTGCAGTTCTGCTCCGATCTCGAGCATGATTTGCTCAGCCATATCCTCGACAACTTCCGCAACCGCGGAGCTGAGGTTTTCGTCGCTGCCAGTCAGTAGTTCAAGTTCGCGCAAGACGGTGCCTTGTGACAGAGATTTGCCCTGTGGCCCCGCCAACTCCCAGTTTAGTTGGACACGCGCCGAGCCAACCGAGAAGCCTCCGTCTCTGTTGCCAACACTGGCACGGCGCTGGACATCGGCGAATCTTGTCTTAAGCACGAGGTCGTAGGTCGATTGACTGCCAATTTCAATGTCCAGTTGGCTGGTAGCTTCTTGGCGGAGCGAGCGGGTGCTTGCCACTTCGATGCCACGCCAGCGCGACTCATTGATAGTGGTGGGGATGTGCAGAATCCGCCCCTCGCCCACCTCTGGGTGAAGAACCTGATAGGCGCAGCTTACGGAGCTGAGCAGGGCGACAAGCGCAGCGATACGGAGCCCGCCGCTCACTCGTCTTCAGTCTCCAAGGTTTGCGCATCGGCGCGAGCCGACGCTGGGAGGGTGGCCAGGCGATCACGGGCACGGGCCGCAGCTTCGGTGCCGGTGTATCCGGCAGCGATCTCAAGATAGCGGGCAGTGGCGCCTGGTACGTCGATGCGGTCGTAATAGTCTGCTAGTTGGATGAAGTAGTCGGCTTCGAGTTCGCTTAAAGCACTCGATGCTTCCTGAGCCTCTTCGCGGAAGCGACCCTCGGGGTAGAGGCGCAAATACTCGTCGAGCTGCAAGCGGCTGACTTGTGTCAGCTGGCGGTTGGTGCTCGCATCGAGCGAGGAAAAATGGCCGCACATGCCAAGTCGGAAGGTCGCTAGATCGCCCCATTCGGAGTTTCGGTAGCGGGCCAGCAGAAGCTGATAGTCGATCGCTGCTTCGTCAAAATCACCACGCTCGTAGCTATAGCCAGCGACTGTGGCGAGCGCCTCGGGTGCATAGGGACTTTCGGGCGCAAAGGCTGCTAGGTTCTGCAGCGCCGAACGGCCGCGCCAACGATTGGGGAAGATCAGTAGTGTGCGGTGCTCGCCCTTAAGCATTTCCGAGGCGACCTGGAAAGTGCGCTGCTCAGCAAGGCGTGAGTCAGCGGCCGGTCCGCGCAGTGAAAGGAACTGTTCGTAGTACCGAAGCGCCTGAGCAAAACGCTCTGTTTCCCATGCGGCGTCGCCCGATATGAGGTTGTAGTCGACCAGCGTAGCTCGATCGAGATCATCGGAGTCGAGGGCGCGCAGCGATTGCCATGCGTCTTCCCACTCGCTGGCTGCGGCGTAGCCGTAGGCCTCGGACAGAGCGTCTGAGCCGAGCGGAATCGGGTTGGTCAACGAGCAGCTGGCGGCAAGGGCGGCCAGTGCGCAGAAAGAAGCGAGGTTGCGATTCACCGGGGGGCGCGAAGGGCAGGTCGGCGTTCCTCGATGGCTTGCCAGGCACGTGGCGGCCGTTCGAGGTGGTAGCCGAGAAACTGGCCAAGCATTGTAAGGCAATCCTCTGCTTTCGACTCGGGGTCGGCGGGGGCCTCGTTAGGCGAGGATTGCGCAAGGCGTAGCCATTGGTGTTGACTAGGGGTGACGCGGATTGCCGGACCATCCGGCCTTGATTCGTTAGGGTCGAGCAGGCGGCCGGCGGCTACAGCAAACCACGCCGATTCGGTCAACGTGGCAGGCCCCAGATCGGGTTGCAGACCGAGTAGTTCGCTGGCCCGCAGCAGGCGCGGAACCAGAAAGGACGTGCCCTGAGCTCCTTGATTGAGTGCCTGAAGTGATTCGACTAAGAAAAGGTAGGCTTCAGATGATGGAGTGTCCGGCGGTGCGGCGAGTTCGGCGAGTTCGGCGAGTAGCGCGGCAGCATTGAGGGCATCGACCCGACGGGAAAGCGAAGAGAAGCGGTCGAGTAATTCGCAGCGAGTGAGCGTGCGCAGATCGCGGTCACGTTTTTCAGAATAATAGACCCGAATCAGTGAGTAGGTATCGAGTACGCCTGCCTGACCCGACTGCAGCTTGTTGGATCCCTTGGCCAGCGCCGGGACTAGACCTGCGTGCGGCGTGAGCAGATGTACGACTTGCGACGACTCGGAATAGGGCCAGCGTCGCAAGACGATAGCGAGCGACTCGTGACGGCTCACGCGGCGCTGGACTCAGTTTGAGGGTCTTCTTTGATGGCGACACGTTGAATGCGTACCCGCTGCACTCGGCGATTGTCAGCCGCAAGGACTTCGAGGCGGTGTCCCGGAAGATTGAGTGATTCTCCTGTGGTGGGAATGTGGCCTAAACGATCGAAGAGCAGGCCCGCGAGAGTTTCGTAGGATTCATCTTCGGGGAGTTTGGTTTGGTAGGCCTCGTTTAAGTCAAAGATGCCAAAGGCGCCGTCGGCCACGATTTCACCATTTTCGGTCGAGTGGATCTGCGGTACATCTTCGAAGGAGTCATGCTCATCTTCGATTTCGCCGACGATTTCCTCGAGTAAGTCTTCAAT